>JANNVY010000141.1:0-20813 GCA_031408375.1 Pseudomonadota bacterium
CCGCCAACGCCCTGATCCTGAAGGACAACCCGGAGATGACCCGGGACGTGCTCGACCAGGCCCGGGCCAAGCTCAAGTCCTACGGCATGGTCGGCGACCGGCCGGGCGTCATGACCGCCCAGCGCTGGGCGGACTTCTTCCAGGTCGCCTCGGCCCAGGGGGTCTATCCGAAGTCGCTGGACTACCGGCGCGCCTATACGCTGCAGTTCCTGCCAGGTTCTCCTCCCTCGTGAAACGGGGGAGGTGGCCCGCAGGGCCGGAGGGGGCGTTGACTGTCGCCGCCCTTCGATCGCGCCCCCTCCACCACTTCGTGGTCCCCCTCCCCCGCTGCGCGAGGGAGGAGCGATGATCGCCGCCCTCCGCGACGTGGTGGTCGAGTACGAAGGCCGCGGCCGGGCGCTCGGGCCGTTCAGCCTGACCGTGCAGCCGGGCGAGATCGTCGCCGTCGCGGGACCGTCAGGGTGCGGCAAGTCGACGGCGTTGCGGCTGCTGGCCGGGCTTGAGGCGCCGACCTCCGGCGAGGTCGTGCGCGAGGTGGGCCGGGGGCGCACCTCGCTGGTCTTCCAGGCCCCGACCCTGATGCCCTGGGCCGACGCAGCCGCCAATGTCGCCCTGCCGCTGGAACTGGCAGAACGCCCGGCCGGCGAGCGCGCCGAGCGGGTCGCCCACGCCCTGCGCCGCGTCGGCCTGTCAGACGCCGCCAGGGCCTTCCCCGCCCAGCTGTCGGGCGGCATGGCCATGCGGGTGTCCCTGGCCCGCGCCCTGGTCACCGAGCCCAAGCTGCTGCTGCTTGACGAGCCCTTCGCCGCGCTGGACGGCCTGACGCGGCGGACCCTGGTCGAGGACGTCCACCGCCTGTGGGAGCAGACCAGACCCGCCATCGTCTTCGTCACCCACGATGTCGAGGAGGCGGTCTATCTGGCGTCGCGCGTCGTGGTCATGACCGCCGGACCGGGCCGGGCCGCCACCGAAGTAGCGATCGACGCGCCCCTGCCCCGGCACGCCGGTTTCCGCGCCACCGAGCTGTTCCGCAACGCGGTCGAGGACATCACCGAGGCGCTGGACGCCGCCGCGAGGCGGGTCGCATGAGGCGGTTGGCCGACATCGCGGCGCCTGTCGTGCTGCTGCTGGTGCTATGCGGGATCTGGGAGGCGTCGGTGCGCCTGCTGGAAGTCCCGACCTACTTCCTGCCGCCGCCCTCCGCCGTGCTGCTGGCCATCATCGAGCGTGCTCCGCTCCTGCTCGTATCCGCCTGGAATACGCTTCAGATGGCGCTGCTGGGCCTGTTCTTCGCCAGCATCACCGGCATGGTCATCGCCCTGATCGCCGGCCTGCACCGCCTGTTCGAAAAGGCCGTCCGCCCCATCGCCATCGCCCTTCAGGTCACCCCCGTCGTCGCCCTTGCCCCCCTTGTCAGCATCTGGGCCGGCCTCGACCACCCCGGCCGCGCGGTCGTCGGCCTGGCCGCCGTGGTGGCCTTCTTCCCGATCCTTTCAGGGGCCCTGTCTGGGCTGAAGGCGACCGATCGCGACCTTGAGCGACTGTTCCGACTCTATGGCGCAGGTCCCCTGCAAACCCTTGTGCGACTTAGGTTACCGTCGGCGGCTCCGATGATCGTGGAAGGCCATCGGGTGGCCGCGGGGCTGGCGGTTATCGGGGCGGTGGTGGGCGAGTTCGTGGCCGGGTCCGGCGCGACCCAGGGCCTCGCCTGGCGCATCCTTGAAGCCGGAAACCGGCTGCGCACCGCCGAGATGTTTGCCGCCGTGGTGGTGCTGATGCTGCTCGGCCTCATGGTCCACGGGGCAATGGGTGTGTTCGAACGCCGCATGCTGGAGCGTTGGCGCGGCAAGGCGCGTTAGCCCGCGGTTAAGCCGAATTCGCCTAGGGTCCCACAGGTTCCAGGGAGTCCGACCTTTGCGTCCTGTGCTGGCCATGGCTGTCGTCGCGCTCGTCGCGCTCGCCTCGGCGCCCGCATGGGCTCAGGCCCGGCCCGCCTCGTCGCAGGCAGGCCTTCGCCAGTTGGCCTGGCCCGGCAAGGCCGACGAGGCCGCCACGCCCGTCCGCCCCGGCCAGCCCGCCCGGACCCGTCCGGCCGCCCCCAACCGCTATTCCGCCCGCACCGGGACCGCCGAGCCGGTGTGGAACCCCTTCCCGGCTATAGCCCCTTCGGCCAGCGCCAGCCTGCGCCCCGCGCCGCAACTCGCCCCGCCGGCTCCTCAGCCGTACCGCCCGCCGGCAGCTGCCGCGCCGCCGCCCGCGATGGTGCGTTCGGTCGCACCGCCGCCCGCCGCCATTCCCGCTCCCACCGCCGCCCAGCTGCGCCAGCCTCCCGGCCCGCCGATGACCGTCGCGCGACCGGAACGCGCCCTCGCACCGGGCCAATCACTTCGCCCGGTAGCCCCCGCACCGATCGTCACCGCCCCACCGTCGCCCCAGGCCACCCTGGCCGATCCCGAGCCGCCGCGCAGCTATGCGGATTTCTCGCGCCCGATCACTTCTGCGTCCGTGCAGCCTTCAAGCCCCGCTGTCGCTCGCCCAGCAGCGCCCGTTCCCAATCCGGTCATCCCGGTCGATGAGGCCCCGCGCAGCTACGCCGACTTCTCCCGGCCGATGAGCACGCCGGCCCAGCAGGTTCCGGCCGGCCAGGCCGCCAGCGCCACCGGCGGTGATCGCCCGCGCTACTACTCGGTGCACCGCGAGTACGGCCGCACCCCCGACCATCCCGTTATCCCGGAGGAGTTCTTCCTCGATTCCGTCGGCGGCGAGGATCTCGCCGCCCCACCGCCGCCGACCATGAGCGAACGGGACGAACGCCGCGCGCGCGCCGCCGCGGCGGATCCCGACGCCCCGTCCGGCCAGTAACCCCAGCAGAGCAACCAGAATGGCCCGCTCCAAACTTCTCGATCTGATCGACCTGGCCCAGGAAAACTCCTCGGCCAAGCGCCGCGAATTGCTGCGCGAGATGACCGACCTGTTCTTCTCGGTTCACGCCCCCCAGACCGCGCCCGAGATCGAGCTGTTCGATACCGTCCTGGTCCAGCTCTCCAACGACATGGAGGAGGCGGTGCGCGCCGAGCTGGGCGTCCGCTTCGCCCAGGAGCCGACCGCGCCGCGCGGCCTGGTCCGCAAGCTGGCCTCTGACACCTTCGCGGTGGCCGAGCCGATCCTGGCCTGCTCGGTGGTGCTGTCCGAGGCCGACCTGCTGGACGTTGTCCGCACCCAGGGTCAGGACCACCTGCGCGCCGTCTCCAAGCGCGAGGCCGTCTCCGAGGCGATCTCAGACGTCATCGTCGAGCGCGGCGACGACCAGACCCTGGGCGTGCTGCTGGGCAATGAGGGCGCGCACATGTCGCGCGGCGCCAGCGAAAAGGCCGTCGACCGGGCGGCCAGGAACAAGGACCTGCACGAGGCGGTGATCAATCGCCGCGACCTGCCGCCCGACCTTTTGAACGAGATGTACTTCGTCGCCGAAGCGCGCCTGCGCCAGCGCATCCTCGACCAGAACGCCCGCATCGACCCGGCGCTGCTGGAGCAGGCCCTGTCCAGGGGCCGCACGCGCGTGGCCGCCTCCGACGGCGCCCTGCCGCCGGACTTCGACGAGGCGGAGGCCTACATCAGCGAACTGCGCAACGCCGGCGAACTGTCGCCCAAGGTGCTCGCGCGCTTTCTGCGCTCGGGCGGCATGACCCATTTCCTGGTGGCGCTGGGCCAACTGGCCGACATCGATTTCCATACCGCCCGCTCCATCGTGGAGAAGCGCGAGCTGGACGCCCTGGGCGTGGTCTGCAGGGCCGCTGATCTCGATCGCGCCCTGTTCCTGACCTATGTCGTGGTGCTGTTGGGACCCGACGGCGACGGCATGGCCAGAGCCCAGGAGTACGGCAAGATGTACGCTGCCCTCCCCCGCGAGACCGCCACCCGCACCCTGCGTTTCTGGCGCCTGCGTCGCCAGGAAAACTCGCTGGCGGCTTAGGCTCGCCGGCTTCCCTTCGGAACCGCCCGCGCCCTGACCAGTTTCCTTTTGGAAGCCGCGAAATTCCTCTCTCGCGGCCCCAGTGCGAGGAGTAGATCATGAGCGAGCGATATCGCTGGGACGACAAGGAAGGCCAAGTCCGCGACACCCAGGCCGACGCAAGCGGCGGTGCCGACCGCCCGGCCGAGGCCCGCAGCTTTGGCGGCGACCGCTACGCCGAGGGCGGGTTTGAACCGCGCCAGACATATCCGGCCCTCCACGAGGGCGCAGCGTCGCGCGGCTGGCTGTCAAAGGTGAAGGACGAAGTCGGCGCCATGCTGGGCGATCACGAGGCCGAGCGGCGGCGGCTGCAGGACCGCGAGCTTGAAGCCCGGAAGGCCGGCCACCGGGGCGACTGGCATAGTCACGACGACGACACCGCCTGGCGCGACCCGGTCTCGTTAGAGGAGCAGGCCAGGCGCGACCGCGCCGCGGCGCCGAAGGAGCATCGCCCGGGTGCGTTTCGCGACTAGCCCGACTACATCCGCTCGCGGGTCTTGGTGAAGGTCACCTTGGGGTAGCGCTCGGCCACGTAGCTGGTCTCCCAGGATGACTTGGACAGGAACACCGACGCGTCGTCGATGTCGCGCGCCATGGCGGTCTTGTGTTTGTTGGCGAAATCTTCGAGGTCGGCCCTGTCGCCATTGACCCAGCGGGCCTCGGAATAGGGACTGGATTCAAACACGCACTCCAGCGCGTACTCGTTGGCAAGGCGGTCGGCCATGACCTCGAACTGCAGCTGGCCCACCGCGCCGACGATGAAGTCCGAGCCGAGTTCGGGCCGGAACAGCTGGGTCACGCCCTCCTCCGCCAGACCCTCCAGCGCCTTCTTCAGGTGCTTGGCCTTGAGCGGATCCTTGACCCGGACACGCTGCAGGATTTCCGGCGCGAAGTTGGGCAGGCCGGCGAAGCGGATGAGCCCGGTCTCCGACAGGCTGTCGCCGACGCGCAGCACGCCGTGGTTGGGGATGCCGATGACGTCGCCGGCAAAGGCCTCTTCCGCCAGTTCGCGGTCGGAGGCGAAGAACATGATCGGCGCATTGACCGACAGCTGGCGGCCGGTGTTCTGGACCTTCAGCTTCATGCCGCGCTTGAACTCGCCTGAGCTCAGCCGAAGCATGGCGATGCGGTCGCGATGGTTGGGGTCCATGTTGGCCTGGACCTTGAAGACGAAGCCGGTGACTTCCTTGGCGCCCGGCTCGATGAAGGTCTCCTCGCCCGACTTCTCGGCCTTCAGCGGCTTGGGCGGCGGAGCGTTGTTCCCGATGGCGGCCAGCAGCTCCTCGACCCCGAAGTGGCGCAGCGCCGAGCCGAACAGCACTGGCGTCATGTGGCCTTCCAGGAAGGACTGGTGGTTGAAGGCGGGATAGCCGCCGGTGACCAGCTCGACCTGTTCGTCCACTTCGGCCTTCTCGCCCTCCTGGAAGAAGCCGTCAGCCGCGCTCATGGCCACGGGGTCAGGGTGGCCTTCGCCCTCGGCCTGCTGCCCGCCCACCAGCTTGGCGTAAGGGATGAACCGGCCGTCGCGAAGGTCGGCCATGCCGCGGAAGCGGTTGCCCGATCCGGCCGGCCAGTAGAGCGGCGCGGGGTCGAGCTGGAGCTTGGAGGCGATCTCGTCCAAGAGCTCGATCGGGTCCTGGGCCTCGCGGTCCATCTTGTTGATGAAGGTGACGATCGGGATGTCGCGCAGGCGGCAGACCTCGAACAGCTTCAGCGTCTGCGGCTCGATGCCCTTGGCGGCGTCCAGCACCATGATGGCGGCGTCGGCGGCGGTGAGCGTCCGGTAGGTGTCTTCCGAGAAGTCCTCGTGCCCGGGCGTATCGAGCAGGTTGTAGACGATGTCGTCCTTCTCGAAGGTCATCACCGAGGACGACACCGAGATGCCGCGCTCACGCTCGATCTTCATCCAGTCCGAGCGCGTACGCCGGTTCTCGCCGCGCGCCCGCACCTGGCCGGCGGCGCGGATCGACCCGCCCGCCAGCAGCAGGTGCTCGGTCAGCGTGGTCTTGCCCGCATCGGGGTGCGAGATGATGGCGAAGGTCCGCCGGCGGGCGGCCTGTTGGGTCGGGCTGAGCTTGGACATGGGTGGGCGCGGATAGCACGCGCCGGGCGGGTTGGGGAACCGCGGCGGGGCCGGTCTAGCCGCCAGAATCAGCGCCAAGGCGCCATTCTGGCCGAAATCGCACCTTAATATATTGATTTATATAACATAATAGGAGCTTCACCCCTGACAACCCCCTATTCAGGCGTCATCGATGGTGTGGGCGCAGGGGTCGTGGGCGGCGTCGGGCGCGGTCGCGTGTCGTAGGCGCGGCGGTCGCGGGCGTAGGCGCGCAACTGCTCCTCGTCGCCCAGCCACAGCGGTCCGGGATTGAGCAGCACCAGGTGGATCTCGCGCTCGTCCCAGCTGGTGTCACCGGGCTTCGTCGTCTTGCCCGAGCAGCGGACGACCATGGACCGCTGTCCGATCCAGACGACGCGTTCGCGCTCGCACTGGGGGCGAAGGTCGTAGGGGGCGGCGAGGGTGGAGGCGAACTCGTGGTCGCCGCCGAATCCGAAGGTGATGCGCTGGCCGCAGGCGTAACCCAACGCGACGGCCAGGCCGACCGCCAGCACGCCCAGGGCGGCACGATGAGATCCCGTCGGCGACAACCGGGGCTTGATCCTGAGCAACAGCCAGGCCGCCGCGGCGCCATAGGCCAGCATGACGATGCCGGCCGCATCGGCCGAGGCGGTGATCCCCTCACGGACGACGCCGAAGACGGTCAAGAGGACGGCCAGACTGACCAGCCAATCCAGCCAACGCCGGGCCGGTGCGAGCAGGCCGGCAAGCCAATAGACGGCGCCCCCTGTCACGGCCCCGGCCAAGACCCAGGGCGCCAGGCCGATCGCCACCGCAGCCGTGCTGATGCCGCCCATCAGCACGTCGCTGGGCGTGGCGATCTGGAAGTAGGACAGGCCCCAGCCGCTGAACACGGTCTGGTGCATCCAGATGGACGCGAGGAATCCGGCGGCGGTGAGCACCGAGAACAGCTCGGCCACCCAGATCAGCGGCGGCCTGATGATGGCCCGCTTTTCAACAGCGTCGACCATGGTCCCCTCCAGCGCCAGCGGAGCCCTTGGTAGTCAGCCTCACTGCCGCTGTCGATACGCTGGCGCTCTGGTCGCCGACCGGATTGCTTGACCCAGCGCAACGACGGCCTCGCTCGCGCGCTTAGTGTGGGAACGGAACCTCAGGCCAGCACAGGAACGGCTCATGGATCGCCTCAAGGGCAAGGTCGCCGCGATTACCGGCGCTGGAGTTGGCCTCGGCCGCGCCACGGCCATCCGCATGGCGGAGGAAGGCGCCTCGGTCGCCGTGCTCGACCTATTGGACACTGAAGGCTCGGCGCTCGCAGACGAGCTGATGGCGCGGGGTCTACCCGCCCGCTTCTGGCGCTGCGACGTCTCGAAGGAGGCCGAGGTTGCGCGGGTCTTGGGTGAGGTCGCGACCCACTTCGGGCGGCTCGACATCCTGGTCAACAACGCTGGCGTGGCCGGCGTCAACAAGCCCACCCACGAGATCACCGAAGCCGAGTGGGACTTCGTGCAGTCGATCAACGTCAAGGGGGTGTTCTTCTGCACCAAGCACGCCATCGCCCACCTGCGCGCGGCGGGCGGAGGCAGCATCATCAACCTGTCCTCGATCTACGGCCTTGTCGGGGGCGCGGACGTGCCGCCCTACCATGCCTCCAAGGGCGCGGTGCGGCTGATGACCAAGACCGACGCCCTCACCTATGCCGCCGACAGGATCCGCGTGAACTCGATCCACCCCGGCTTCATCTGGACTCCGATGGTCGAGAAGCACCTCAGCGGCGGCGGCGACATCGAGGCCGGGCGCAAGGCGGCCGACGCGATGCACCCGCTGGGTCACATCGGCGAGCCGGACGACATCGCCTGGGGCTGCGTCTACCTGGCCTCGGACGAGGCGAAGTTCGTCACCGGCTCGGAACTGGTGATCGACGGCGGCTACACGGCGCGCTGATCAGCGCGTCGCCACCAGGGTCTGAGGAGTCGCGACATGGCCTATCGGGATCTGCTGCTGCACATCGACACCTACCCCACGCCAACCCCGGCGGGGGCGATCGACGAAGCGGTCGCCATCGCCGCGGCCCTTGGCGCCAGGCTCACCGGCCTGTCGTTCGAGATCGACATCCCGCTGCACAGCAACCGGATTGCCGACTATCTGATCGGGCTGAGCGCGATCGCCGAGGCCGAGGAAGCGCGCAGCCGCAAGGCCTGCCGCGACGGGCTGGAGCATTTCAAGGCGGCGGCTGAGGCGGCCGGCGTCTTTGAGTCCGCCGTGATCGGCAAGGCCGACCACTACGGGGTGGGCGCGCATGTCGCCCGGGTCGCCAGCACCCATGATCTCTGCATCCTGCCGCTGGTAGGCGACTACGACGGCCAGCTGGACGTGTCCCAGGAGGTCGTATTCGCCTCCGGCCGACCGATCCTGATCTTCCTCGCCGGTGCGGCCGGCGGCCTGGCGAAGGCGCCCGCTCGTGTGGTGATCGCCTGGGACGGCAGCCGCGGCGCCGCCCGGGCCGTGGCCGACGCCATGCCGATCCTGGTCCGCGCCGGCGAGGTGCGGATAATGACGGCGGTAAATGAAAAACCCGGCGCTGTTGCGAAACTGGGCGAGGCGGCGCAGCGTCATCTCGGCATGCATGGCGTCACGGCAATCCTCGACGACATCGACACCGGCCACGAGAAGATCGGGGCCGTGCTTGATCGCTATTTGGAGCAACAGGCGCCCGACCTGCTGGTCATGGGCGCCTTCGGCCATTCGCGCGCCCGCGAGTTCCTGCTGGGCGGGGCGACCCAGCATGTGCTGACCAAGCCGGCCTGTCCGGTCCTTTTGTCCCATTGATCGACCGGGGGCTGCACGGGCTGACCGAGGTCGAGGCGGCGCGCCGCCACGCTGAAACCGGTCCGAACGACCTGCCGCGAACGCGTGGCCGGGGTCTGGCCCGCATCGTCCTTGAGACCCTGCGCGAGCCGATGTTCCTGCTCCTGATCGGGGCGGCGACACTCTACCTGGTGCTGGGCGACATCGGCGAGGGCCTGTTCCTGTTGGCCGGCGCCCTGGCATCCATCGGGCTGGTGGTCCTGCAGGAATCGCGCAGCGAGCACGCGCTGGCTGCCCTGAGGGAGCTGTCGCAGCCTCATGCGCGCGTGATCCGGGCCGGGGTGGAGCGTCTGGTCGCCGCCCGCGACCTGGCCCCCGGCGACATCGTGCTCGTGGGCGAGGGCGAACGCCTGCCGGCGGACGGCGCGCTGCTCACCGGCGAGGTTCTGAGCGTCGATGAGTCCGCCCTGACTGGCGAGTCGGCCCCGGTGTCCAAGCGGCCGTTGCGGCCTGACGAGGCGCTTGCGGCTGACACCCCGCCCGGGGCGGAGACCGGCCCGCACCTGTTTTCCGGAACCCTGGTCGTGCGTGGCCAGGCGGTCGCGGTCGTCACCCGTACGGGTCAGCGCTCCGCCCTTGGCCAGATCGGAGCCTCGCTGGCCGCCATCGCCCACGAACCCACGCCGCTGCAGAAGACGGCGGGCCGGCTGGTGACCTGGCTCGGCGTGATGGCGATCGGGTTCTGCGCCGCGGTTGTGATCGCCTTTGGCCTTAGCAGGGGCGACTGGGTGGCCGGCGCCCTCGCCGGCGTCACCGTCGCCATCGCGCTGATCCCGGAAGAGTTTCCGATGGTGCTGGCGGTCTTCCTGGCGGTCGGCGCCTGGCGGCTGGCCGCCCAGCAGGTGCTGGTGCGCCGCAGCGCGGTCATCGAGACCCTGGGCGGGGCAACGGTGCTGTGCGTCGACAAGACCGGCACCCTCACCGAAAACCGCATGCGGGTCGCCCGGCTGTGGGCCGATGGGACGGATGTGACCCTTGCTCCGGCGGCAGTCGTCGATGGCCCGGCGCGCGAGCTCCTGCGCGTCGCCGGCCTCGCCTCCGCGGTCCGGCCGGTCGATCCCATGGACCGGGCTGTGCGGGAATTGCTGCAACAGGCCGACCTCGACGCCCCCACGTCGGCGCCGGAGCCGGAACGGATCTGGCCGTTGCGGCCCGAACTGATGGCGGTGGTCCAGGTCTGGCGGGGGGCAGGCGACGCGCGGCTGGCCGCCGCCAAGGGCGCGCCCGAGGCGATCTTCCACCTGTGCCGCCTGCCGCACGCCGACGTCCGGCGGCTGACCGCGCTGGTCGGCGAGTTCGCAGAACAGGGCCTTCGCGTCCTGGGGGTCGCGTCCTGCACGACGGGCGGCCGGTTTCCCGACGACCCCCGCGACGCCCCCTTCCAGTTCGTCGGGCTGGTTGGCTTCCTGGATCCGGTTCGCAATGATGTTCCCGGTGCGCTGAAAGAGGCCGGGGCCGCCGGCATCGCAGTGATCATGATCACCGGAGACCACCCCGCCACGGCGCTGGCCATCGCCCGGACCGCCGGGATCGACACCGCCGGCGGGGTGATGCTAGGCGAGGAGATCGCTACGCTGTCTACGGGCGACCTCGCCGCGAGGCTGCGCGAAGTGCGCGTTTTCGCTCGGGTCGTGCCCGAGCAGAAGTTGAGGCTGGTCCAGGCGTTGAAGGCGGATGGCCAGGTGGTGGCCATGACCGGCGACGGGGTCAACGACGCCCCGGCTCTGGAGACCGCCCACATCGGCATCGCCATGGGTCGGCGCGGCACCGATGTGGCCCGCGAGGCCGCCGACCTGGTGCTGATTGACGACAGCTTCGCCTCGATCATCGGCGGCATTCGCCTTGGGCGGCGCATTTTCAGCAATCTGCGCAAGGCGCTCATCTACATCACCGCCATCCACGTCCCGATCGCCGGCCTTGCCCTGATCCCGATCCTCCTGGGCATGCCCCAGCTCCTGTACCCGATGCACGTGGTGTTTCTGGAGTTGGTGATCGACCCGGTCTGCGCCATGGTTTTCGAGGCCGAGCCCGGCAGCAAGGGGGCGATGCGCCGCCCCCCTCGCCGCCGCGACGAGGCCCTGTTCGGGCCTCCACAGATCGGATTGGCCATGTTGCAGGGCGCTGGCGTCCTGGCGGGGGTGCTGGGTGTCTACGCCTGGGCGCTGGGTCAATATCCGGAAGCCGAAGCCCGGGGCGCGGCCTTCCTGGCCCTGGTCGCGGGCAATCTGGTGCTCGCCCTCTCCGACGCCGCCTCTGCGCGAGGGCCGCTGTTTTCACCGCACCGGAAGATCTACTGGGTCATCGCCGCCGCCGCAGCCAGCGTGCTGGCGCTGGTCCTGACCGTTCCGACCCTGGCCGAGGTCTTCAAGATTTCTCCGCCGCATCCGGCCCTGCTGCTGCTGGCGCTTGGCGTCGCGGTGGTCAGCGGCGGCTGGTTTGGTGTGCTGCGCCGGATTGCAACGATGCGCCGCGAGCCCGCGGCGGAGACCTGCGCGCGGTCAGGCCGCCAGGCGTCTCCAGACGTCGCGGTCGGCCGCGGCGGCGTCTAGCAGGCCGGCCTGGGCCTTGGCGTGCAGCTGGGCGATCACCTCGATCGGCAAGGCGCAGAAGCGCACCGCCACATCCGCCGAGCGGCAGCCGCGACCGGGCGAAATGAACAGGGCGGCGTTCAGTTCGGGCTGTTTGCAGGCCAGCAGCCACGCCAGGCGGCGCGCCCGCTCCGGCTCGACCTGATGCAGCAGCGGCTCCTCGCTGAACAGCTCCTTGCCCAGCTGGACAACGTAGCTGAGGCTCACGGCGTCGAAACGCCGGGCGTCCAGCGGCGAGGCCATGCGCGCGGGTTCGAGGTGGAGCAGAGTGTCGTTGAGGAGAAAAAGCACAGACCGTCCTTCTGACGCGACTTGACGACACGCAGACTAGACCCGGCCCACTTGCGATCCGGTTCACGGACGCGGTTAACGATTTCAGACCGGGCGGACGGGCGGCGAATTACCGTTCCTCAACCGGCTCCGTCAGGAAGTGGCGGCCTTCCGCGTCGTCGATCTCGATCAGCCACAGATCCGGGTCGATGCGGGCCTGACGTTCGACATAGGCGTCGATGCCGGCTTCGTCCGTTCCGCTGACCGGCTCCATCCACACCCGCTCGCCATCGCCCCGGAACGCCTCGGCGTAGATCCGGGCGGTGCGGTCGCGACGGTCGATCACCTTGACCAGCACCGTGCCCGCCCGCGCGTCGCCCTTGCGCAGGACCATGGCGAAGGCCCCGGCCAGCTCGGCGCGGCGGATGAGGGCTCCGGCCCAGACGTCAGTCGGAAGAAGCAAAGGCTTAACCCTGAATGGAAACGGGACCCTAAGGCCGAACGGCTAAGGTCGGCGCTGTTCAATCATATGAGGATTGCCTGCGTATGGGCAGCGTCACGCGCTCTGGAATGATGATTGCGGCCACCGCCGCGGCGGTCTGCGCCGTAATGGCGCCTATCGGCGCCTGGGCTGCGCATCCGTCGAACCTCTACTATGAGCGTTCGCTGATGGCGGCCGCGGGCACGCGCTGCAACCTGTTCACGCCCGGCATCGCCGCGGCGCTGGAAGCCGGCGCCCAGCAGGCCCGGGGCGCGGCCCTGCGCTCGGGCATGGCCATGAACGACGTCAAGCAGGTGCGGGCCCGGGCGCTCGCCAAGGCCGCCGACGTCTCCTGCGCCTCCGGCGACCTGACCACGGCAGCCGGCCGCGTCCGCTCGGCCTTCGAGGCCTGGGCGAAGATGAGCAAGATGACCTTCCCAGGCGAGCGCGCGCCCTGGTACGCCGACCGCTCGACCTATCGCTCGGCCCAGTGGCGGCTGTCCCAGGCCGGCCGCGCCGGCGCCGTGGCCGCCACCTTCGGCATCGCCGGCGACCTCGACCGCAATGCACTCGTCGCCGTGGCCGGGTTCACCGGCCAGCAGCCCTACGCCGCGCGCCTGGTGATGCGCGACGAGGCCCGCGCCGCCCTCCCCTGGTTGGGCACTGCCGCGACCCGCCCGCTGCCGCCGCGCTCCGCCTCGCTAGTGGTCCTGGCCGAGGGCAAGAGCCTCGCCGAGAAGAGCCTGCTGAGCGGGGGCGCCACGGCCGGCGTGGCCTTCCGCTTCCCCACGCGCGCGGCCGAGCGTCTCGCCACCCTTGATCCGCGCGAGCGCTTCGCTGTCGAATACATGTTCCCCGGCGACCGGGTGGTGACGGCGACCTTCGAGGTCGGCGACTTCGCGGCCGGGCGGGCGTTCCTGGCGGGCGGAGTCCGCCGCTAGCGCCCGACGTTCAGCGGGATGACTTCCGCGCCGTGGGGCCGTTCGCCGTTGGCGTCGCTGATCACCACCGGCAGGCGCACGGTCACCGCCGCCCCCTCGCCCAGCTGGCTCTCGATCTCCATGGTCCCGCCGTGCAACTCGGCGAAGGCGCGCACCAGTGACAGGCCAAGGCCGGTCCCCATCGAGCGCTGGCCCATGTCGCCGGCCTGCTCGTAGGGGCGGCCCAGGCGTTCCACGTCCTCGGGCGCGATGCCCACGCCGGTGTCGGCGACGGTGATTTCGAGGGTATCGCCGTGGGCGTCGATGGAGACCGTGATGGAGCCGCCGGCGGGCGTGAACTTCAGAGCGTTCGACAGCAGGTTCAGCGCGATCTGCTTGATCGCCCGCTCGTCGGCCTCCACCAGCACGGCCTCGGGCGGCAGGACGGTGCGGAGCGCAATGGCCGCCTCGTGGGCCTGTAGCCGCACCAGCCGGATCGCCGAGGATACCGGCTCGCGGGCGTCGAACATCGAGCGCGCCAGCTCGTAGCGTTCGGCCTCGATCTTGGACATGTCGAGCACGTCGTTGATCAGGGCCAGCAGGTGGTGGCCGCTCTCGTGAATCAGGCGGGCGTATTCCAGATACTTCTCCGGCAGCGGCCCGAACATCCGCTCCTTCATGATGTCGGAAAAGCCGATCACCGCGTTCAGCGGCGTGCGCAGTTCGTGGCTCATATTGGCCAGGAAGCGGGACTTGGACGCGTTCAGGCTTTCGGCCTCGGCCCGGGCGGTCTCCAGCGCCAGTTCGCGCGAGTGGCGGATGGAGCCGTCGCTGAGCACGCCGGCAAGCCGCCCGTCTTCGAGGCGGCGCAGGGACAATTCCACCCAGCGGTCGGGCGCGGCGCGCGGCGCGAAGCCGGTTTCGGCCTCGCCGCGGGTGGCGGCGCGCAGGATGGCGGTCTGGACGCTGGCCCGGTCCGGGTGCCAGGCGGCCGCGATCAGGCCGTGGGTGAACAGCTCGTCGATCGGAACGCCCACCGGCGCAGCCCCAAACGCGGACCCAAGATGGCCCAGCGCGTCGACGGTGATGACCAGGTGCGGCTGGCCGGCAAGCAGGGCTTCCAGCTTGCGCGAGGCGTCCTCGGCGGTCTCGGCGCGCTCGGCCCGGCGGCGCATGGACAGAGGCAGGGCCCAGGAAAGGCCGCCGATCAGGGTCAGGCCGCTGAGCGCCGACAGCCAGGGCAGCAACTGCGGCGGCGGGACCATGGCGGAATTGGTCACCGAGACGACCAGCGATGTCGCCAACAACACCAACGACAGGGCCGCTCCGCCCGAGACCAGCTTGCGCCGATCCAGCGCGAAAGCCGCCGACAGGGGCGCGGCGCACCAGAGCGCCAGCGGGCCGCTGATGCCGCCGGTGAGGCCGATGGCCAGGCCGCAGCCCAGGGTCCAGCCGCCCAGGGCCAGCATGCGCAGGGTTTCGTCATCGCGGTAGCGAAGTGACTGGGCCAGGGCGGCGGGCGCCGCGGCGGCCAGCAACGCCAGCCAGACCGGCCCCGGCAGGCCGCGGAATGCCAGCGCCAGAAAGACCATGGCCGCCAACACAACACCGCCCCAGACCAGATGCCAGCGCAGGGCGCCACGCAGAGTGTCGCCGCCGCCGTCAGTCGCGCCCTCGCGCGCCAGCGAAGGCGGCGGTTGGGGCGTCCGGGCTCGGGTCTGCGGTTCGGTCACTGAAGAATCGCAATGCGAATGACGACGTGGACGGGGATGCTACCCGCGACTGGCCCCGGGCGCGAGACGGCTCCCGCTCCAGTTGATGTCTCATCTTCGGAAAGGATTCATTTTCCTGCGAAACGCGCTGGTAAGGCGGGCGTGGCAAGGTTCCGTCGAACCAGAGAGCCGTGGCCGATGGCCCAAGCCGCCTTCATACCCGGCCCCGATGCTGCCCCCCTCGCCGTCCCCGAGGCTTCCAACCGAGAGCAGCAGCGGGCCGCCGACCCTTCTCGCCAGTCGCTGGTTCGGATGGTCAGCCACGAGCTGCGCACGCCGCTGAACGCCATCATCGGCTTTTCCGAGATCATCTCGGGCGAGATGTACGGGCCGCTGCAGGGCGACTACCGCGAGGCCGCCGACGTCATCCGCACCAGCGGCCACAAGCTGTTGCGGCTGGTCAACCAGGTGCTGGAGATGGCCAAGCTGCAGGGCGGCGCCGCCGACCTCGACCTGCGCCCGGAGCCGCTCGACGCGATGCTGGATGACGCTGCCGCCGGCCTTGGCGAGGACGCCTTCGCCCGCTCGGTGACGGTGCGGGTCGAGGCGCCGAAGCCGGTTCCCCTGGTGTTGGCTGATCCCAAGGCGCTTCGCACAGCCCTGTCCAACCTGGTCCAGAACGCCGTGGCCTTCTCGCCTGACGGCGGCGAGGTCCGCCTGACCGGCAGGGTGCACGGGGCGCTGGTGCTGATCGAGGTAGCCGACGACGGCCCGGGCCTGGATCCGGCCGAGTTGCCGCGCCTGATGGAGCCCTTCCAGCAGGGCGAGAACGCGCTGACCCGCCATCATCAGGGCGCCGGCCTTGGCTGGGCCATCGTGCGCCTGCTCTGCCAGGCCATGGGCGGGAGCTTCGACATCGCGGCCGAGCCCGGCAAGGGCCTGACCGCCACCATCGCGCTGCGCCGCGCGGGCTAGGTTTGCGCAAGTCGGCGGGCGGCTCTATCTGCCACCCATGACCGCCTCGACCAGCATCGCCGACGACCTGGACGCCCTCGCCCAAGACTTTGACCTGCTCGACGACTGGCAGGAGCAGCTCGGCTATGTGCTGGACCTGGGCCGCGCCCTTCCGAAACTGGCCGAGACCGAGCGGACCGAGGCCAACAGGGTGCGCGGCTGCTCCAGCCAGGTGTGGGTGGTGAGTGAACGGGCGGACGACGGGCGTCTGGTGTTCCGCGCCGAGTCGGACGCCCAGATCCCGCAAGGCCTGATTGCGGTGCTGCTGAAGCTCTATTCCAGCCGCCTGCCCGCCGAGATCATGGCGCTGGACCCACAGGTGGCGGTCGATCGGCTCAAGCTGGGGTCGATGCTGACCAGCCAGCGCGCCAACGGCCTGGCCTCGATGATAGAGCGGATCCGCCGCGAGGCCACTGGCGCCTAGGCGGCGCGGATGCCGGTATCGAAGCTGCGGGTATTGCCGACTACCGCGTCGAAGCCGAGGATCATGTCGACGGTCTCGCCGTCCGACGCCAGCGGCAGCCTCAGCCACAGGACCGACAGGGCTCCGGTGTCGCGCGCTGCCAGCGATCGCCTGCCGACGCCCGGCTGGCGGCGCTCGACGACTTGTTCCAACTCGCCGCGCCAGTAGACGGCCTCATCGCCCTGGTGGATCTGCTCAATCTCCAGGCCGGTCGTCTCGCGGCCGTGAAGGCCGTAGAGCGCGGTGCCGGCCAGGCGGACGCGGAAGCTGACGGGGGTGCGGCCCACGTCGATCAGGCTCACGGTCGGAAGATGACGCTTGAGGCCGTGGGGGTCGAGGTCAGCGCGGCCGGGCAGGCGCGTCCCGGAGCGCAGCGACGCCCAGTAGGCGAACACCTCCTCCAAAGCCCTGACCGCCGACGCCGGCGCCGCGACTTGCGCGAGCATCCCCTGAAAACACCCCAACCAACCCTGTGATTCGTATGGGGCGCTTCGCGAATCGGCGGCAAGCGGAAAAGGGTTAACGCGGCGCGACCATTTCCCCCACCTGGGGAGGGAAGAAAAGAAAACGCCGGCCCCGAGGAGCCGGCGTTTCAGAACTCGAACCGGACTGGAGGCCTAGCGACCCTTGCGGGCGGGTTTGCGGCCGCCCTGGCCCAGGCCCATCTGCTTGGCCAGATCCGAACGCGCCTTGGCGTAGTTCGGCGCGACCATGGGGTAATCCTTGGGCAGGCCCCACTTGGCCCGGTATTCCTCGGGGCTCTGGTTGTATTTGGTGCGCAGGTGGCGCTTCAGCGACTTGAACCTGCGGCCGTCCTCCAGGCAGATCAGGAAGTCAGGCGTAATCGACTTCTTGACCGGAACTGCGGGATCCTTGGGAGCCGGGACCGAAGTATCAACGCCGGTGGAAACGGCCGCCAGCGCGCGGTGCACGCTCTGGATCAGGTTCGGCAGTTCAGCCGCCGACACGGAGTTGTTGCTGAGATAGGCGGACACGATGTCCGTCGTCATCTCGATGATTTCTGCTTTATCGTCCATGAGGATTGTCCGTTGATCAGCTGTTTGAAGGGCGACTCGGGCCGTAGACTTTGTTCGTTAACCCCGTCCATAGCGATCTTTGCATCGCTGAACAACTGTATTGGCGAGACGACGGTTGTCGTTGCTCTTGATAGCAATTCCAAGCAGAGCGGCGCGGGCTGCCCCGAACACTGTGCCCATGAATTCTGAATTCCAGCCTGGCAGCCTAGTCGCGAAAGTCGTCGCCCAATGCCAGCATGGCGGCGCGCTGCGGCACTGAATATTCATCAAGCGCCTCGTCATCGCCATCGCGGATGGCCTTGATCAGGCCCGGCGTCAGGGCCGAGGACAGAGCCCAGTTCCAGTAGCGCAGCACGGTCTGGGCCCGGTCGACCGCCAGCATGTCGTAGGTGATCAGCACGCGGTCGAGATCGGGGTGGATGTCGCCATTGTCCCCCAGCTCGGGGCGCTTGACCGCCCGCCACAGGGCGCGGACGGACTCCTTGTGCAGGCCGGTGGCCTTGCACAGCACCGCCAGCGGCTCGCCGCCCGGATCGCTGAGCAGCTTGGCGCAGGTCGGCGGCTTGAGGCCCGAGAGATAGGCGATCTCCTGGACCAGGGCGCGGTTCAGTCCGTTGCCGGCGGCCTCTATGGCCGCCTCCAGGCTGTCGTAGGGCGACTTGGCGATGGCGGCGCGGTTGCGCTGGCGCCGCTCGATGAACTGCAGCGCCTTGCGCGTCAGGGGGTCGGACCAGTTCTCCTCCGCCGCCTTGGAGAAGATGTCGTCCACCGCCTCCTGCAACACTTCGCGCGACACGGCGAAGCGCGACAGGATGGTCCGCCGGGCCTCGGCGTTGGACCACCAGAACATGATGTAGGCCCCCGAGGGCCTCAGCTCGGGGCGGCGCAACAGCTGCGGGATCAGCTGGGGCGCCATGCGGGTGGCCGCCACCACCGTTTCGATGGTCGGCTGCGACAGCCGCGCGGTCATGTTGGTCATCAGGGATTCCAGGACCGGGATCTCGGCGTCCCCGGCCAGGATCTCGCCCACCACCTCGCTCAGCCCCCGCCGCTCGGCGATGACCACGCGATGCTCCATGCCGGTCTCGAGCGCGCAGCTGACCAGGTCGGCGTCGGTGAGCGAGGTGCAGTCGTCGATCAGGATGCGCGCGATCTGGGCGTCGTCGCGCAGGATCAGGCGGATCAGCGAGTTGGGGATCTCGCTCAGCGGCGCGACCCGCTGGGCCACCCGCGCCCGCTCTTCCGGCTGGGCCTCACGCAGCATCTCGACCAGCAGGTCGGCGGTCATGGCGCGCTCGAAGGCATTCACCCGGCTGGCCGGCAACGACACCACGTCCGCCAGGCGTTTGAGCAACGCCTTTCGCGCCCGCGATTCAGGCGGGGTGGCGGCGGGATCAGGATCGCGGACGGTGTTCGCCATTCAACCGACGATCAGACCCTAAGCCGGTTAACCGGTCATGAGTGGGCGCGGTTACGGCGGCGGTAGCTTTACAGCCCGTCGAACAGCGCCGTGGACAGGTAGCGTTCGGCGAAGCTGGGGATGATCACCACGATCAGCTTGCCGGCGTACTCGTCGCGGCTGGCCAGGCGGAAGGCTGCTGTCAGCGCCGCGCCCGACGAGATGCCGACCGGCAGGCCTTCGACCGCCGCCGCGCGCCGGGCCATGGCGAAGGCGTCGTCATTGGACACCGTCTCGACGCCGTCGATGACGCTGCGGTCGAGGATGGCGGGGATGAAGCCGCCGCCGATGCCCTGGATCTTGTGCGGGCCGGGCTGGCCTCCCGACAGCACAGGCGACGCCTCGGGCTCGACCGCGATCATCTTCACCGAAGGCTTGCGCTCCTTCAGCACCTGGCCGACGCCGGTGATGGTGCCGCCAGTGCCCACGCCGGAGACGACCACGTCGACGCGGCCGCCGGTGTCATTCCAGATCTCTTCGGCGGTCGAGACGCGGTGGATGGCCGGGTTGGCCTTGTTGTCGAACTGTTGCGGCATCACCGCGCCGGGGGTGGCGTCCAGCAGCTCCTGGGCCTTGGCGATGGCGCCCTTCATGCCCTTGTCGGCGGGGGTCAGCACCAGCTCGGCGCCCAGCAGCGCCAGCATCTTGCGGCGCTCGATGGACATGGACTCCGGCATGACCAGGGTAAGCGGATAGCCCTTGGCGGCGGCCACGAAGGCCAGCGCGATGCCGGTGTTGCCCGAGGTCGGCTCGATGATGCGGCCGCCGGGCTTGAGCACGCCGGCCTCTTCCATGGCCTCGATCATGGCCACGCCGATACGATCCTTGACCGACGAGATCGGATTGAAGAACTCCAGCTTGGCGACCACTTCGCCCTTGGGCTTTTCCTGCGCCGACAGCCTGGGCAGGGAGACGATCGGCGTGTCGCCGATGGTGTCGAGGATGGACGCATAGATCTTGCCGCGCCCGGCCTTCTTGTGACGGGCGGCGGTATAGCTGGAGAAGTCGGTCATGGCTGGGCTCCCGGCGTCGAAGCAGGGAACATGACGAGCCGGACAGGGAAACGCCAGTGCTTCGGCCTTCCCCACTCACTTGTGAGAAGGATTACCCGCCGATAGCCAGGAAGCCCGGATTATCGAATCCGCGGTCGGCCTTGCCGTAGCCGAGCGTCTCGCCGGCCTCGGAGATGACCCGGCCTCCGGCGGCTTCCAGCACCGCCTGGCCCGCCGCCGTATCCCATTCCATGGTCCGGCCCGGGCGCGGATAGACGTCGGCCGAGCCCTCGGCGATGAGGCAGAACTTCACCGACGAATCCATGCCGCGCCAGTCCTTGCATCCGTATTTGGCGGCGATGCGGTTGGCTTCGTCCTCGGCCACCGTGTGGCTGAGCAGGGCGAGACCGCCGCCCTGGGGCTTTTGCCGCGCCTTGATCTGGCGGGCCGTGGTCTCACCGAACTTGCGCTTATAGGCCCCGCCCTCGGCCGTGAACCAGACCAGGCCCGAAGCGGGCGCGGCCACGGCGCCGGCGACCGGCTTGCCGTTTTCGATCAGGCCGATGTTGACGGTGAAGGCTTCGGTGCCGCGCAGGAAGCCCTTGGTGCCGTCCAGCGGGTCAACCAGGAAGAAGGTCCTGGCGGCTTTGGCGGGCGCGCCGTCCTTGGCCACCTCTTCTTCGGCGATCACGGGGATGCCGGGGAACTGGGCGGCCAGGCGCTTAAGGATCAGCACCTCGGCGGCGCGGTCGGCCTCGGTCACCGGGCTGTCGTCGGCCTTGTGGTCGACGGCCACCTGGGCGCGCCAGAAGGGCATGATGAGCGCGGAGGCTTCCTCGACGATATCGGCGAGGAGCTTGCCGATGTCGGCGGGGTCGGCCGAGGCCGGGGTTTTGGCGGCTGTTGCGGAATCGTTC
>JANNVY010000142.1:0-2077 GCA_031408375.1 Pseudomonadota bacterium
CGCCTGCCGCCGCTGCGCCAGCCGAGCCGCCGGTCACGCCCGCGTCCGATCCGCGCATTCGCGGCTTCCCGCCGGCGTCCGCCCCCGGCAAGGCGGCCAAGAATTGAGCCGGGGCCCTGTGAAGGGCGAATCGGCCAAGCCTTCGCCCAGGGCCAGGCCCGCCAAGGGCATCAATCCCGCCGACCTCGTCGGCCAGACCCTGGAAACCATCCAGCATGGGGTGATCGACCCCCTGCGCTCGGCGCTCAAGGGCTCACCGCCGGCCAAGGCCGCGCCGGCGCCCAAGGCCGGCAAGCCGGGACTGAAGATCTCGCCCCTGGCCGTGCCCTTCCCGAAGATCCCGACCATCGCCGGCGTCGAGGTCGGGGTCGGACGCGCCGGCCTCTACAAGCACGTCCGCGATGATGTGCTGGTCATGCGCTTCCCTGACGGCGCGGCCTGCGCCGGGGTCTTCACCCGCCACCACGTCGGCTCGGCGCCGGTGGACTGGTGCAAGCGCCAGTTCGAACAGACCAAGGGCGAGGACGTGAAGGCCCTGGTGGTCAACGCCGGCTGCGCCAACGCCTTTACCGGCAAGCCCGGCGCAGATGCGGCGCGACGCACCGCCGGGGCCGCCGCCAAGCGCTTCGACTGCCGCCAGCGCGACGTCATGCTGGCCTCGACCGGCGTCATCGGCGTGGTGCTGGATGACCACAAGATCGCCGCCGCCCTGCCCGGGGTCGAGGCGAGCATGACGCCGGACGGCTGGGCCATGGCGGCCAACGCCATCATGACCACCGACACCTTCCCCAAGGGTGCGTACGCCACGGCCAAGATCGAGGGCAAGACGGTCCGCATTGCCGGCATCGCCAAGGGCTCGGGCATGATCGCCCCGGACATGGCCACCATGCTGGCCTTCGTGGTCACCGATGCGGCGATCGCGCCCTCAGTGCTGCGCGCCATCCTCGGCCTGCAGATCCGCACGACGTTCAACAGCGTCACGGTCGACGGCGACACCTCGACCAACGACACCTGCCTGCTGTTCGCCACCGGCAAGGCCGGCAATCCGCGCATCGGCCGCGTCGGCGACCGCCGGTTGACCGACTTCAACGAAAAGCTGGAGGCTGTGCTGCTCGACCTGGCCCACCAGCTGGTCCGAGACGGCGAAGGCGCGTCCAAGTTCGTCAAGGTCACCGTCACCGGGGCCCAGTCGCCCCTGTCGGCCCGCCGCATCGCCAAATCGATCGCCGAGAGTCCCTTGGTGAAGACCGCCATCGCCGGTCAGGACGCCAACTGGGGCCGTATCGTCATGGCGGCGGGCAAGACCGAGGAGCCGCTGGACCGTGACCACCTGTCGGTGAAGTTTGGCAACCTGTGGGCCGCCCGCGACGGCGGCGTGGCGCCGGGCTACGACGAGGCGAAGATGAGCGCCTACATGAAGAAACCTGAGCTTGAGATCACGGTGGATGTCGGCGTCGGCCGGGGTTCGGCCACGGTTTGGACCTGCGACCTGACCAAGGGCTACATCGAAATCAACGGCGACTATCGGAGTTGAGCAAGGAGGCGGAGTTGGCCCAGAAGCCAGAAGGCTTGCGTGTCGTCCTCGTCGCCGCTTGCGCCCTTATCGACGTCGACGGCCGGGTGCTGATCGCGCGGCGGCCTGAAGGTAAACAGCTCGCCGGCCTTTGGGAGTTTCCGGGCGGCAAGGTCGAGCCGGGCGAGAGCCCCGAGCAGTGCCTGATCCGCGAACTGAAGGAAGAGCTGGGCATCGACGTCATCGAGGCCTGCCTGGCCCCCTTCGTGTTTACCTCGCACGCTTACGATTCATTTCACCTGTTGATGCCATTGTGGCTGTGTCGCCGTTGGTCCGGGACCGTTCAGGCCCTTGAGCATTCGGCGTTGGCGTGGGTGAAGCCGGACAAGCTGTCCGACTATCGCATGCCGCCCGCGGATGAACCTCTGGTCGCCTGGCTACGCGATCTGCTCTGAAAGGCCTGGTCGCTTGAGCCGCTTCCTGACCCGTTTTGCGAAGGACGAGAGCGGCGCGACGGCGATCGAGTACGGCCTCATCATCGCGACCATCTTCCTGGTCATCCTG
>JANNVY010000143.1:0-2752 GCA_031408375.1 Pseudomonadota bacterium
GCCTTCCTGCGGTCCGAGGGATCGGATTCGCATTCGGGCGCCTGGCCCAGCGCCCCGCTCTCGTAGGTCGAATACATGTAGGCCGTGGGCGAGGCGAACTCGCCGGCGCAGGTGTCGATGCGCTTGAACACCGGGCGCACGCCAAGGTCGCGGCGAGCCTTGCGGACGGCGCCTTCGGACTGGCCCGAAAGGGCGGCGAGCCTGACGTCGGAGAAGCCCATCGCCTTCAGTTTGCGCCAGGCCGTGGCATCGCTGGGCAGACCGCTTCGCTGGATGTGGGCCTCGGTCTGGATGATCTCCTCGATCTGGCGCAGGAACCACGGTTCGTAGGCGCAGGCGGCGTTGACGTCCTCGACGGACAGACCGTGGCGGAAGGCCTGGGCGATCACCCGGATGCGGTCGGGCGTCGGGATGGATAGCGCGCGCTGCACCGCGCCACGGGCGGCCTCGGGATCCTCGTTGTCTGCGCCTTCGATGGCGATTTCGTCAAAGCCCGACAGACCCGTCTCCAGACCGCGCAGCGCCTTCTGCATGGACTCCTGGAAGGTGCGGCCGATGGCCATGACCTCGCCCACCGACTTCATCGAGGTGGTCAGGTAGGGTTCGGCGCCCGGGTATTTCTCGAAGGCGAAACGGGGAATCTTGGTGACGACATAGTCGATCGAGGGCTCGAACGAGGCCGGGGTGGCGCCGGTAATGTCGTTCATCAGCTCGTCGAGCGTGTAGCCGACCGCCAGCCGGGCGGCGACCTTGGCGATGGGGAAGCCGGTGGCCTTGGACGCCAGGGCCGAGGAACGCGATACGCGGGGGTTCATCTCGATCACCACCATGCGGCCGTCGAGCGGATTGACCGCGAACTGGACGTTGGAGCCACCGGTCTCGACGCCGATCTCGCGCAGCACGTCGATCGAGGCGCGGCGCATGCGCTGGTATTCCTTGTCCGTCAGGGTCAGCGCCGGGGCGACGGTGATGGAGTCGCCGGTGTGCACGCCCATCGGGTCGATGTTTTCGATGGAGCAGACGATGATGCAGTTGTCCGCCTTGTCGCGGACGACCTCCATCTCGTACTCCTTCCAGCCCAGGACGGACTCCTCGATGAGGACCTCGGTGGTCGGCGAAATATCCAGCCCGCGTTCGACGATCTCCTTGAACTCTTCCACGTTGTAGGCGATGCCGCCGCCCGTTCCGGCCAGGGTGAACGAGGGGCGGATGATCGCGGGCAGGCCAACGAATTCGAGCCCGCCCATGGCCTCGTCCAGCGTGTGAGCCGCACGGGACTTGGGGCTTTCCAGCCCGATCTTGTCCATGGCGTCGCGGAATTTCTGGCGGTCCTCGGCCCGGTCGATGACGTCGGCCCTGGCCCCGATCATCTCGACCCCGAATTTCGTCAGCGTCCCGTCGGCGTCGAGCGCCAGGGCCGTATTCAGCGCCGTCTGGCCGCCCATGGTGGGCAGCAGCGCGTCGGGGCGTTCCTTTTCAATGATCTTCGCGACCATCGCGGGCGTGATCGGCTCGATGTAGGTGGCGTCGGCCAGGCCCGGATCGGTCATGATCGTGGCCGGGTTGGAATTGACCAGGATGATCCGGTAGCCCTCGGCTTTCAGCGCCTTGCAGGCCTGCACGCCGGAATAGTCGAACTCGCACGCCTGGCCGATGACGATCGGACCGGCGCCGATGATCAGGATCGATTTGATGTCGGTCCGTTTGGGCATGACTACTCGCGCGCAGAGGCCCGGCAGCGCGGTTTGCGCCCCCGAGCCGATCGACTTGTGGGTTAAGCGGATCGTTTAGGGCGCGATTCCCGAAGGCGCAAGGGTCAGAAGCCGCTCAGCCGGCGGTCGGCCTGCCTTCGCATACGGTCACGGTCAGCTGCGCCAGACCGGCGCCCACTTCACCTGCTGACTGGCGCGTCCGTAGACGGCGCTGCGGTCGTCGGACAGGTCGTCGATCCGGGCCGTTGGCCTGTGGAACAGGCACAGGGCCAGAGCCGGTCCATCGGATAGCTGTCTCACCGGAGGGGTACGGTCCATTGTGTCGTCCTGAAATTCTTGCACCGGCCTGTCGATCCGTCGTCACTTGTCGCGTCTATTCTGCAGCGCGACAGGCGCCGGAAACGGGAGCGACGGAAATGCAGTACCTGCTTTTGATCTACGAAGACGAGCGCATCTACGAGGCGGACGGCGCGGTTGAAGCCATCATCGCCGAGCACAACAGGTTTGCAGGAGAGGCCGCCGCAGCCGGGGTCATGCGGGGTGGAAACGGGCTGAAGGAAACCGCCACAGCCACCACCGTGCGGGCCCGCAACGGGTCGCGCAGCGTCCACGATGGTCCCTTCGCCGAAACCCACGAGCAACTCGGCGGCTACTATCTGCTGGAGGTCGCAAACCTGGATGAAGCCGTCGCCTGGGCGCGCAAACTGCCCCTGGCCAAGGACGGGTCGGTGGAGATCCGGCCGGTGATCGAGATGCCGGAATAGGCAGGGGCTGATGAGCCGCGCGCTTGAGCAGGCGGTTCGGGAGGCGGGGGGACGCGTTCGCGCGGCGCTCGCCGCCCGTTTCCGCGACCTCGACCTGGCCGAAGAGGCCTTCGCTGAAGCCTGTCTGGCCGCGCTACCGGCCTGGGCCGAGGCAGGGCCGCCCCACGACCCGGCCGCCTGGCTCTACACGGCGGCGTCGCGCCGGGCGCTGGACCTTCTGCGGCGGGCGCGGGTGCGGGCGGGCTACCACCCCGATCCGCCCGCGCCCCAGCCGAC
>JANNVY010000144.1:0-2494 GCA_031408375.1 Pseudomonadota bacterium
TGGATGACGCCGGCCAGCAGAGCCCAGGCCACGAACTCAGGCAAGGAATGTGTCTGGGTCAGGGCCGATGCCAGCGGGATCACATAGCCGATCAGCGCCCCACCCAGGGCAACGGCGGCGGCAGAGTTGCCGGCCCGGATCAGCGCGCCTTCGTCATGCGGCGTAATCCACCGATAGACGGCTTTGAAGATCAGGGCGAAGCCGCCGGCGATCGCGGGCAGCCAGGCCAGGCGCTTCTCAAGCAGCCAGCCGGCCAGCAGGGCCACCGCCGAGGCGCCCATCAGCACCCAGGTCGCCTGGATGATGGCTTCCTGGCCCGTCACGCCGCGCAGACGCAGGACGCCGAATGCCGCCATGAAGGCGACCAAGGCGCCGAAGTCGACCGCGCCGCGGATCCAGGCGGGGCGTTTGGTCTCGTCGCTCATCGCGTGGGTTCCTGATCGAGGCCGACCAGCGAGCGGGAGAAGGCGCGCGCGTCGAAGGGTTGCAGATCGTCGATGGTCTCGCCCACGCCGATCAGCTTGATCGGGGCGTCCGAGGCCTGGGCGACGGGGACGAGGACGCCGCCGCGCGAGGTGCCATCCAGCTTGGTCATCACGACACCCGTTACGTAGGCGGTGCGTCCGAAGATCTGTTCCTGGGCGAGCGCATTGCGCCCGACCGTGGCGTCGAGCACCAGCAGGGTCTCATGCGGGGCGTCCGGATCGATCTTCTTGAGCACGCGGACGATCTTCAGAAGCTCATCCATCAGCTGCTGCTTGTTCTGCAGGCGCCCGGCGGTGTCGATGAGGACGACATCGAAGTCCTCCTTCTTCGCCCGCTCGTAGGCGTCGTACGCCAGGCCCGCGGCGTCGCCGCCGGGCGGGCGGTGCATGAACTCGGCCCCGGCCCGGTCGGACCAGATCTTCAGCTGCTCGACGGCGGCGGCGCGGAACGTGTCAGCCGCCACAACCAGGACTTTCGCCCCTTTTCGCACCAGGTCGGCGGCGATCTTGCCCAGGGTCGTGGTCTTGCCCGAACCGTTGACGCCGACGAACAGCACCACGAAGGGCTTCTCGCCGCCCAGGGGGTCGAAACTGGCCTGGTTGGGAATGAGTTCGGCGGCGACCGCCTCGGCCAGGGCTTCCTTGACCTCGGTCTCGTTGGAGACCTTGCCGAAGCGCAGCTCCGCGAAGCGTTCACGGATGCGGGCGGCGGCCGCCGGGCCCAGATCCGCTTCGATCAGCATCTCCTCCAGCTCGTCGAGCTTGGCCTCGTCCAGCGGCTCCCTGGTCTCCACGAAGGTGGCGACAACCTGTTCGGTGAGCTGCTTGGTGGTTTTCGACAGCCCCTCGGTGAGGCGGGAGAACCAGCCCTTTTTCTGATCGGTCATGGGCGGGGTCTTAGCGGGTGCGGGAGAAACGTCCAAGCGGGCCGTAGCGCCGGAGCTTCGCTAGCCCTAGATAGCCGCCATGGCCCTCTCGCGCTTCACCAACACCTTCGCCGGAAACCCGCTGGATCGCGCCTCTGACCGGCGTGGCGACCCCGACTGGATCGGCGCCCAGCGCGCCCACGCCGACGCCATGACGGTGGTCTTGTGGAAGGGCGAGGTGCTGGTCGAGGCGGGCAAGGAAAGCGAGCGCCTGGCCTATCTGGACCTCGCCATGGCCGAGGACGCCGCCGCCGCAGAAGGCCTGTTCCTGGGGATGTGGAAGGACGCGCCGGTCTTCGCCATCGACTTCCCCGGCTCGGCCGATCCTTGCGCCGGACCCCTGTCGGGCCTCGGGCGATTCCAGGAGATGCGCGGCGCCGGCCAGATCCTGCCGGGGCCGGAAGCCGGGCTGGCGGCCACCGCCAAGAGCCTGTTCGACTGGCATGAGTATCATCCGTTCTGCGCCAGGTGCGGCCATTCCAGCGACGTCGTCGACGGCGGCTGGAAGCGGCTCTGTCCGTCGTGCAGGACCGAGCATTTCCCCCGCGTGAACCCGGTGACCATCATGCTGCCGGTGTTCGAGGGCCGCTGCCTGCTGGGCCGCCAGGCAGCCTGGCCCGCGGGCCGGATGTCGGCGCTGGCGGGGTTCCTGGAACCCGGGGAGTCGATCGAGGAGGCCTGCGCGCGCGAGTTGCAGGAGGAGGCGGGCCTGACCGCGGTGCGCGTCGCCTACCACTCCAGCCAGCCCTGGCCCTTCCCGTCCAACCTGATGATCGGCCTGATCGCCGAGGTGTCCGACGACGACGCCCGCCCCGACCAGACCGAACTGGAGCAGGTCCGCTGGTTTACCCGCGACGAGATGCGCCAGGTGCTGACCAACGAGAAGGGCTGGGACGGCGTGCTGCCGCCCCCGCCGCTGGCTATCGCCCGCACCCTGCTGGACGCCTGGGTCGACGGGTTCGAAGGCTAGGCCTCATCGAACCTTGCGTTCGACGGGGCGTTACCAAGATCAGGCCCGCGCTGGAGCGTCTCTCCGGCCGGGCAGGTGCGTCCTGAAAGGACACTCGATGGCCAACAAGATCC
>JANNVY010000145.1:0-3807 GCA_031408375.1 Pseudomonadota bacterium
TCTGGGCGCGGCGCCAAAATCCTTCCCCAACGGGATTGAAGCGCCAGCTGCGCCGGGGGCGGTTGAGTCTGGCCCCTGGCCGGTTGCTCCGACTGTCTGCCTCCGCTAAGCCCGCGCCCATGTCCGACAGCAAAGAGTTCCGACCCGAAGCCCGCAACCCGCATGGGTTCCAGGACCGCCGCGCGCGGGACCTGGCGGGCGAGCGCGCCATCCTTGAGGCGGTTTCCGCCGTCTATGAGCGCTACGGGTTCGAGCATCTGGACACCCCGGCCTTTGAATATGCCGATGCGCTGGGCAAGTTCCTGCCTGACTCAGACCGGCCCAACGAGGGCGTGTTCGCACTGCAGGACTCGGACGAGCAGTGGATGGCCTTGCGCTACGACCTGACCGCGCCGTTGGCCCGGTTCGCGGCGCAGCATTGGGAGACCCTGCCCAAGCCGTTCCGGCGCTACGCCTTCGGGACCGTCTGGCGCAACGAGAAGCCGGGGCCGGGACGCTATCGCGAGTTCATCCAGTGCGACGCCGACACGGTCGGTTCCGACCGGCCCGAGGCCGACGCCGAGATCGTGGCCATGGCGGCGGAGGGCCTGCGCGCGGCGGGCATTTCCGCCGGCTCGGCGGTGCTGAAGATCAACAGCCGCAAGCTGCTCAACGGCCTGCTGGCCCAGGCGAAGATCGATGATCCCGCCCAGCGCCTGGCGGTGCTGCGCGCCGCCGACAAGCTGGACCGGTTGGGAGAGAAGGGCGTTCGCGACCTGCTCGGCAAGGGCCGCATGGACGAGAGCGGCGCCTTTACCCCCGGCGCCATGATCGCGCCGGCGGCGGTGGATTCCGTCATGGCTTTCCTGCGTGCCGGCGGCGGCGACCGCCAGTCAGTGTTGGATGCGTTGTCGCCGGTGGTCAGTGGCTCGGTCGAGGGTGCCGAGGGTCTGGAAGACCTGGCCCGCATCGCCACGGCGCTGAACGGCCTGGGCGTGTCGGAGGCTGATGCGCGGTTCGACCCGGCCGTGGTGCGCGGGCTCGAATACTACACCGGCGCCGTCTATGAGGCCGAGCTTATCGCGCCGGGCGCCGAGCGCGTATCGTTGGGCTCGGTCGGCGGAGGCGGGCGTTACGACGACCTGGTGGCGCGCTTCACCGGCACGGCGGTTCCCGCCACGGGCTTCTCCTTCGGGGTCAGCCGCCTGGCGGCGGCGCTGGCCCAGTTCGACTGGCTGAAGGCCGGCGTGGCCAAGGTGCGGGGCCCCGTGGTGGTCACGGTGTTCGACCAGGCCCTGATGGGCGAGTATTTCGCTGTGGCGTCCGAGCTGCGCAACGCCGGCATCGCCGCGGAAGTCTATCTGGGGACCTCGGGCCTGAAGGCGCAGATGAAATACGCTGACCGACGTCATTCGCCCGCCGCCGTCATCATCGGCGGCGACGAGGCGGCCAACGGCACGGCCACCATCAAGGACCTGGACCTGGGCCGCCAGCTGGCCTCGGGCGTCACCGACAACGCCGCCTGGCGCGAAGGCCGCCCCGGGCAGCAGACCGTGGCGCGCGGCGAACTGGTCGCTGCCGTGCGCGCCATAGTGGAGGCGGGCTGACCAAAAGGTCGCACCCCTCTTTGTGAACGCCGTTCACGAACCAATTCCGCGACTTGGGGACGGCCCAAACGCTTGACAGTTCAACGGTCAGGGGGCGTATTCCGCTCAGCGTGAGGCTGGCGTGCGCGCAGTCGCAACAAGCCTCCGGCGTTTCGGGGAGGAAACGCCCGCTCTGACAAGAGCAAGAGCCCGCCGCGGATCATCCCCCGCGGCGGGTTTCTTTTTGTGTGATGGGTATCTGGCAGATACGTGCGCGATTCTTCTTCGGAGGAGAAGGAGGGAACCCACGCACCGGAGCAGCGAAGCTGCGCAGGTTCTTGCGTGGGAGGTTGAGAGGGAAACGTGACGATTGAAGGTTGGCGGGGGCAAGGTCACTCACCGTGGCGGCTCCCTCTCAACCTCCCGCGCAAGAAACCTCCGCCTGCGGCTCCGATTGCGCGGGGCCCTCCTTCTCCTCCGAAGAAGGGGATCCCTCGTTGGCGACGCCCCCGCCAGAGTACCGGCGGGGGGTACGCCCCCTGCGAAAACGAAGAGGGGCCGGAGCATCGCTGCTCCGGCCCCTCTTGCGTCGACGGTGGGACTGAACCTGCTTCTAGGCGGTGGCGGAGCTTCCGTCCGATTCCGCGTCAGCGACCTCGTCTTCGAAGACTTCGAGGTCGTGGGGCTTGGGCTGGGAGTCGTCACCCGCCAGGCGGCTAAGCAGGTGGTGCACGGCCAGGACCATGTCGGCCGGATGGTAGGGCTTGGGCAGAGACCCGATCGCGACCGTCCGGGCAGTCCTCGCCCGGTCGCTTTGGCCGCTGATGAACAGGACCGGGATCCCCATGGCCTTGAACTGGGTGGCCAGGGCGATGCCGTCGTCGCGGCCGTGGAGTTCGATATTGACCAGCGCCAGGTCCGGAGCGCCGTCGCGCGCGGCGGCCAGCGCCTCGCCCGGGCGCGAGGTCAGGTCCAGGACCAGAAACCCTGAGTCCTCAAGCTCCTGCTTCAGGTCGATGGCGCACAGGAAGTCGTCCTCGACGATCAGCAGGGTCTTGCCCTGCGACCTTGGTCTCAGCGTGTCCATGTCCTGGAAGTCCTCACCTGAGCAGTAGAACCCCTGTGAACCACCCCGGTTGCATGGCGGACCCGGGCCGTGACCCGCCGCGTCCCAAACGAAAAAGGCCGGAGCATCGCTGCTCCGGCCTTTCGTCGTCTTGTCGTCGGGCGCTATCGCCGGCGGTACTGCGGCCTCTGGCCCGTGGGCCCGGGACCGGCGGTCTTGTGCCGGAAGGTGATGCGGCCCTTGTCCAGGTCGTAGGGAGTCATCTCGACGGTGACGCGATCGCCCACCAGCGACCGGATACGGTGCTTGCGCATCTTTCCGGCCGTGTAGGCGAGGATCGTGTGCTCGTTGTCGAGCTTCACGCGGAACCGGCCCTCAGGGAGCAGGTCCTCGATCACGCCCTCGAATTCGATGAATTCTTCCTTCGCCACGTGGACTAGACGGCTTGCAGGTTCACGGCCGAGTTCTTGCCGGTGCGCTGATCTTTTTCGAGATCGAACGTGATCACCTGGCCTTCATTCAGCGAACCGAGCGTCGAACGCTCGACGGCGGTGGCGTGGACGAAAACGTCCGTGCCGCCGCCCTCAGGCGCGATGAAGCCGAAGCCCTTGGTGGTGTTGAACCATTTGACGGTGCCCGTGGTCATGAGATGACTCCTTTGGTCGGGACTGGCCGGCGCGAAAAGCCGCGCGGGCCGCCGATGTCTGGATGTAGGAGCCTTGGACCGAGCGTTTTACGGCGAGGAGGGCGCGTTACGCTTCAGAGGTCGACCGGGGTCATATAGGCGCACTTGGCCAGATCACCTAATCGGGCGGGAAAGTGGCCAAGAAAAAAGGCCGGAGCATCGCTGCTCCGGCCTTCTGCCGTCCGGTTTCTGGAAGGGCGCCTACCAGATGCGGACGCGGTCTTCCGGCTTGACGTAGTATTTGTCGCCTTCCTGGACGCCGAAGGCCTCGTACCAGGCGTCGATGTTGCGCAGCGGGCCGATGACGCGGAACTCCGGCGGGCTGTGTGGGCCAGCGACGACCTGCTGACGCAGGGCCGCCTCGCGGTACTTGCCGCGCCAGACCTGGGCCCAGCCGAGGAACACCCGCTGGTCGCCGGTGAAGCCGTCGATGACCGGGGCGGGCCGGCCGCCGAGAGACAGCCGATAGGCTTCGAGCGCGAGCGTCACGC
>JANNVY010000146.1:0-3168 GCA_031408375.1 Pseudomonadota bacterium
TGGATTTTCACTAACGATCTGGGTGCCGGGCGCCCATATCGTGGACCCTGGGTCCGAGGACGAGTTTGATGGCCAAGAGCAAGGTGCGCAGCTTCAACCGCGGCGCGCGCAACACCGGGAACGCGGCGACTCCGCCGGCGCCTACGATCGACGCGGCCCCCGAGGCCGCGCCGAAGAAGCGCGTCAATCCGGTCCAGTTCGCCAAGGAAGTGCGCGCCGAGGCGCGCAAGATCACCTGGACGAGCCGCAAGGAGACCTGGATCACCTCGGTGATGGTCTTCATCATGGTGGCCTTGGCCACCGTGTTCTTCGCCGTCGTCGACGTCGGCCTGGGTTGGGCCGTGTCGCAAGCCATCAAGATCGGGAGCTAGGGCAGGTTCATGAACGCCATCGCCGACACTGCGACCGACACGACTGAAGCCCCCAAGCCGGCTTCGAACCCGAACCACAAGTGGTACATCGTCCACGCCTACTCGAACTTCGAGAAGAAGGTGGCCGACCAGCTGCGCGATCAGGCCAGAAGTCAGGGTCTGGCTGACAAGTTCTCCGAGATCCTGGTGCCGACCGAGGACGTCGTCGAGATCCGTCGCGGCCGAAAGGTCAACACCGAGCGCAAGTTCTTCCCCGGCTACGTGCTGGTGAAGATGGAACTGACCGACGAAGCCTACCACCTGGTCAAGAACACCCCGAAGGTCACGGGCTTCCTGGGCTCCGGCGCCAAGCCGATCGCGGTCTCCGAAAAGGAGGTCCAGCGCATCGTTGGGACCATGGAAGAGGGCGTCGAACGTCCGCGCACCACGATCCGTTTCGACATCGGCGAGAAGGTGCGTGTCACCGATGGTCCGTTCGCCAGCTTCGACGGCAGCGTCGAGAGCGTGGACGAGGACCGCGAACGTCTGCGCGTTTCAGTTTCCATTTTCGGCCGGGAAACCCCGGTCGAGCTCGAATACGAACAGGTCGAAAAGACCAGCTGAGGTTTCCCTTTGCGGCTTCGGCCGTGTAAGGGCGTCGACCCTGCCGCGCGAAACCGCCTGGCAGGCTTGCCCTCCGAAGTTCGCTTGCGAACGAAGGTAGGGAAAATCCGTGGGAGGAGCGGCTAACTCCGCACCACGGCTCACAGGGCTCCCCACACGCTGTGTGGTTCTTGGGGCGCCCACCTATGGAGAGAAGAATGGCCAAGAAAATCTTGGGCTATATCAAGTTGCAGGTGCCCGCGGGCTCCGCCACGCCTTCGCCGCCCATCGGGCCGGCGCTGGGTCAGCGCGGCGTCAACATCATGGGCTTCTGCAAGGAGTTCAATGCCCGTACCGAAAAGGAAACCAAGGGTACGCCCCTGCCGACGGTGATCACCGTCTACCAGGACAAGTCGTTCACCTTCGTGACCAAGACCCCGCCCGCTTCCTTCTATCTGAAGCAGGCCGCCAAGCTGAAGTCGGGCTCGCAAAAGCCCGGCCGTGAAGTGGCCGGCAAGGTGACCATGGACCAGTGCCGTGAGATCGCCGAGAAGAAGATGAAGGACCTCAACGCCAACGACCTGGAGCAAGCGACGAAGATCATCGCCGGCTCCGCGCGGTCGATGGGCCTGCAAGTGATCGGGGCTTAAGACCATGGCAAAGCTCACCAAGCGTCAAAAGACCTTCACCGCCGACCGCGAGAACGCCCTGGCGTTCGGCGCGGCCGTGAAGATGGTCAAGGACAACGCCAAGGCGAAGTTCGACGAATCCATCGAGATCGCCGTCAACCTGGGCGTCGATCCCCGCCACGCCGACCAGCAGGTCCGTGGCGTCGTGAACCTGCCCTCGGGCACGGGCCGTGACGTCCGCGTCGCCGTGTTCGCAAAGGACGCCAAGGCGGCCGAAGCGACCGCGGCCGGCGCTGAACACGTCGGCGCCGAGGATCTGTACGAAAAGATCAACGGCGGCTTCATGGACTTCGACCGCGTCATCGCGACGCCGGACATGATGGCCCTCGTGGGCCGTCTGGGTAAGGTGCTGGGCCCCCGCGGCCTGATGCCGAACCCCAAGGTCGGCACCGTGACCCCGAACGTCGGCCAGGCCGTCAAGGACGCCAAGGGCGGCGCCGTTGAGTTCCGCGTCGAGAAGGCGGGCGTCGTGCACGCCGGCATCGGCAAGTGCTCCTTCACCCAGGACGCCCTGGAGGCCAACATCAAGGCCTTCATCGACGCCCTGCAGAAGGCCAAGCCCACCGGCGCCAAGGGCACCTACGTCAAGCGCATCTCGCTCTCGTCCACCATGGGCCCGGGCGTGAAGGTCGATCCGGCCAGCTTCACGGCCTGATCACCAAAGCGGACTGAATAGTCGAAAGGCCCGGGACTCGCGTCCCGGGCCTTTCTGCTTTGGCGCTGCTCCAGCTTGCGGGGAGAAGCCGCGCCGCCGGCGGGTTTGCAATAGGGGGGCAGGGACCGCCGGGTTTCGGATCTAGTAGCGGTGGCCGCCGCGGTCGCCGCCGCGCCAGCCGTCATCGTCGTTTCGCTGCCAGCGCAGCGAAGCCTCGATGCGGTCGACCTTGCGCTGCAGGTCGGCGCGCTCCCAGCCGCTCAGCCGGCCGTCGTTGCGCCAGTAGCTGCGTTGCGATTGCTTGACCTCGCGGACCTGCCACTGCAGGCGTTGGCCTTCGCGATAGCTGATGCGGCGCATGGCCAGGCTGCGGTCGATCTTGAAGCTGAGACGCTCGATAGAGCGGCTGATGTCCTGGCCGTAGCCGCCGCGGCCGTAATCGCCGCCGCGATCGTACTCACCGCCTCGGCCATGGTCGGAGCCATAGGAGGATCCGCGGTCGTAGCCGGCGGCGGCGGCGGGCAGGGCGATCGCCAGGGCCGAGACGGCCACCAGGGCGCTAACAAACTTTTTCATGACTTGGTCTCCCAGCTTCAAGTTGCTGCCGCGGTGCAGCGGCGATGGGGGACAGTCGCCCAGGCAGGCTGAGCCGAACCTGAGCGGCGCGTTGTCTGGCGTTCAGGTTCCAAGGGCGGCTGCGACGCCTCGCCGGGCGGCGTGGTCGCGGACCCTTGGCCAGGGCGACCGCATCCGCCTAGACTCATCGGCCCACTTCCCCTATACGCACCGCCTTCCCGCCGCAGGTTCGCCCGCGGCGGTCCTGTTCGAGAACTGCGGGATCCAGGGGCCACCTGGATCTTAATCGCGAAGG
>JANNVY010000147.1:0-4800 GCA_031408375.1 Pseudomonadota bacterium
TTCTCCGATCATCGTGGCGGTCAACAAGATCGACAAGCCCGACGCCGACGCCACCAAGGTCGTCAACGAGCTCCTGCAGCACGAGATCGTGGCCGAGAGCCTGGGCGGCGACACCCAGATCATCGAGGTCTCCGCGACCAAGAAGATGGGTCTCGAGAACCTGGTCGAAGCCATCCTGCTGCAGGCCGAGGTCATGGACCTCAAGGCCAGCCCCGATCGCACTGCCGAAGGCGTGGTCATCGAGGCCAAGCTGGACAAGGGCCGCGGCCCGGTCGCCACGGTGCTGGTCAATCGCGGCACGCTGAAGCGCGGCGACATCGTCGTGGCCGGCGGCAGCTGGGGCCGCGTGCGCGCCCTGATCAATGAACGCGACGAGCAGATCACTGAGGCCTTCCCGTCCGACCCGGTCGAGATCCTCGGCCTGGACGCGGCGCCCGAGGCCGGCGAACCCTTCGCGGTTGTCGAGAACGAAGCCCGCGCTCGAGAGCTCACCGACTACCGCGAACGCAAGAAGCGCGAGCGCTCCGGCGGCTTCTCGGCGGGCGGCGTTTCGCTGGCCGACATGATGTCCAAGCTGCAGGACAAGAAGCTTTCCGAACTGCCGGTGGTCATCAAGGCCGACGTGCAGGGCTCGGCCGAAGCCATCGTCGGCTCGCTGGCCAAGCTGGCGACGGACGAGGTGCGCGCGCGCATCATCCATTCGGCTGTCGGCGGCATCAACGAGAGCGACGTGCTGCTGGCCAAGGGCGCCGGCGCCCCGATCATCGGCTTCAACGTCCGCGCCTCGAAACAGGCCCAGGCCCTGGCCGAGCGTGAAGGCGTCGAGATCCGCTACTATGCCATCATCTACGACCTGATCGACGACATCAAAGGCGTGCTCTCGGGCATGCTGGCCCCGATCCAGCGCGAAACCCGCCTGGGCGAGGCCGAGGTGCTGCAGGCCTTCGACATCACCAAGGTCGGCAAGGTCGCGGGCTGCCGCGTGGTCGATGGCGTGGTCCGCAAGGGCGCCCGCGTCCGCATCATCCGCGACGACGTGGTGGTGCTGGAACTGGGCACCCTGCAGACGCTCAAGCGCTTCAAGGACGAGGTCAACGAGGTCCAGTCCGGCCAGGAGTGCGGCATGGCCTTCGCCGGCTTCCAGGACATCAAGGTCGGCGACTTCATCGAATGCTTCACGGTCGAGGAAGTGAAGCGCACGCTGTAGGGCGAAGCCTGAATTCAAGTTGCGAGACGCCCGCCCGAAACGGCGGGCGTTTTCGTTTGGGCGACCCGCCCCGAAATTGACACCCGGCCCCGTCATCGGCAGAGCAATAGGCCTCAAGGTTCGAGACACGTCCGCATGCGCCCGCTTCGACTGCTTGTATTGATCGCCATGACCGTCTCGCTGGCCGGCGCGGCGGCGGCGGATTCCATGCGCTACCTGTCCTTCGACGCCGAGTCCGCAAGCGCCCGGTGGCGCACCGGCGACGTCACCATTGCCATTCGCAAGGGCCTGATCTCGCGCCGCATCGACGTGCTGTTCCGGCGCAAGGGGTCGGACCTGCCGCTGAACCCGCCCGACGCTCCCTTCGACGTGACCGCCCTGGGGTCCATCCTGGGCGACCGCGATCCCGACGACGTGCGGCTCTATTCGGTGGACCCCCAGGCGGGCGCGCGGTTCATGCCGATCGCCTGCGAGGGCCTGGCCGAGAAGGCCTGGGTCGCGATCTCGACCCCGCGGCCCTACAAGCCCCTGACCATCTGGGTGGTGCGCTGGGATGCGACGGTGGCCAAGCCTGTGCTGTGCGTGGAGATGGACTATCGCTTCCGTGGCGAGTGGGCCATGCCGCCGACACCCAACCGCTCGGCCCAGGAGAGCCCGTTCTACAGCCAGGGCGCGCGCTGACCCCTTTCGCGACGCGGCGAATGGCGGTTAGCTGAAGCCAAGCGAAGCCTCGGATGAGTCCCAAATGAAGCCTTGGATGACAATCAGCCTGACGGCCCTGACCGTGGCGCTCAGCGTCGCGGCTTGCGGTCAGGCCGGCGCCGGCCAGGCGACCGGCTCCGGCGCAGCCCAGGCCGCCGAGGCCGATCCCGCCGCCATGCCGTCGATGGACCACTTCGCCCCGCCGCCCGTCCCCGAGACGCCGCGCCCGGTCCAGCCCCTGTCCAATACCGCCGCGGCCAGCACCGGCGCGGCGACCTTCGGCGCGACCGCCTACCACTTCGCGCTGGGCCAGACCTACGCCGTCAAGGCCGAGCAGACGGTGGCCGCCGACATTCCCTGGTCAGCCAAGGGACGTTCCTGGGCCACCCTCCTGGGCGTCGACGACGGCGGCGAGGTGGTGGTCGTCAAGGTGGTCAGCCAGGCCATCGACGCCGCGCGCGCCCGTAACGGCAGCCTGTGCGGCGGCCGCCGCGCCGTGCGCTGGATCGCCACCGCGCGGTCGGGCGAAGACGTCGGCGCCGAAGTGCGCATGGCCGCCTTCTCGGGCGAGCGCCCACCTGGCCCCATGGGACGCGACGAGGACCTGTGCGGCACCTACAACTACGCGGCCGGCAACTGAGATGAAGCGCCTCGGCCTGCTGGTCGTAGCGCTGCTGGTTCTGGTCGCGGCCTTCGGGGTGCGCCAGCCCGCCGACCCGGCCCTGTGGCCGCCCGGCCCCGCGGACGAGCGGGTGACGATCTACCTCATCGATAACGGCTATCACTCAAACCTCGTCCTGCCGCGCGACCGGCTGGCGGCCAGTGGCGGCCCGTCGGTGCGGGCCCTGGCGGCGGTACCGTCGGGGCCGTGGATCGCGGTGGGCTGGGGCGACGAGCGCTTCTTCACCGAAAGCGGCATGAACCCGCGCCGGGCGCTGGACGGCCTGCGCGCCCTGTTCGCGCCGGAGAACCCGTCGGTGACCATGTTCGAGCCCCTGGCCGCCGCGCCGGACCGGTTGTGGCGCACCGGGGTGGTGCGGATCGACGTCTCGAAGGCGGGTTTCGCGGCCATGACTGCGCGCATCGACCGCTCGCTGCGGCTGGCGGACGGCGCGCCCATCCCCGGCCCGGCCGGCTCCATCCCACAGGCGCGGTTCTTCAAGAGCGTCGAGCACTTCAGCCTGCTGAGACTCTGCAATCACTGGGCTTCCGACGTGCTGCACGCGGGCGGCTTGCCTGTGCGGCCGGTCATGGACACCTTGGGCTCCGGCCTGGCGTTCGACCTCCGCACCGGGGCCCTGAAGGACCATGCTGGCGTCCCGGACGTCAGCGGGCTATCTGGGCGCCGTGTCCAGACTCGCTGAATTCCGCACCCTGCATGACGAGATCATGCGCCTGCTCGCCCAGGGCCAAAGCCAGGCGGCGTCCGCCCGTCTGGACAAGGCCCGTTCCGCTGCACCCGATGACCCGGCGGCGCCGACCGTTCTGGGCACGGCCCTGTCCATGATCGGGCAGCCACAGGACGCCATGGCGGCCTTCAATAGCGCCTTGAATTTTGACCCGGCCTTTGCGCCGGCGCTCTATTTCCGGGGCATCGAACGCCAGCGGGCCAACGATCGGCCCGGCGCCGAGCAGGACTTCGCCAAGGCTGTCGAAGCAGCGCCTGACTATGTCGAGGCCCTCGCCCAGCTGGCGGATATCGCTGCCCGCCGCGGCGACGCGGCGGCCGCGCGCGCCTTCGCCGGCCGCGCCGCCGCCGGCGATCCGGGCGAGCCGATCTCCACCCTGGCCTTCATCGCGGCTGACCTGATCGAGAAGGAATTCTCCGCCGCCGAGGCCGGCGCCCGGTCCGCCCTGACCGCGAGCCGGCTCACGCCGCACAATCGCGCCATCGCCCTGGGCCAGCTGGGCGACGCCCTGGATGGCCTCGGCCGGCCGGCCGAGGCCTTCGTGGCCTACACCAGTTCGAACGAGGCGCTGAAGAGCCACTATGCGCCGATGTTCGAGCGTCCCGAGGAACACACGCCCATCGGCCATGTCCGGCGCCTGGTCAGCTATTTCGAGACGGCGGACCCCGCGGCCTGGAGCGAGCGCGCCGTCGACGGCCCGACCGGCCCGGCCCAGGGTCACGCCTTCATCGTCGGCTTCCCCCGCTCAGGAACGACTTTGCTTGAACAGGTCCTGGCCAGCCACCCGGATGTAGCGGCCCTGGAGGAGCGGAGCTGTCTTGAGGATTCGATCGCCGACCTGTTCCTTGAGGAAAAGGCGCTGGACCGGCTGACGAAGGCGAAGAGCGAAGAGCTTGGGCCCTACCGCAGCGCCTACTGGCGCCGGGTGCGGGCCAGCGGGGTCGACCCGGACGGCAAGGTGTTCATCGACAAGATGCCGCTCAACACTGTGCTCCTGCCCCTGATCCATCGGCTGTTTCCCGACGCCAAGATACTGTTCGCCGTGCGCGACCCGCGCGACGTGGTGCTGAGCTGTTTCCGCCGCCGCTTCGGCATGAACCCGGCCATGTACCAGATGCTGACCCTGCGCGGCGCGGCCGACTACTATGACAATGTCATGCGCCTGGGCGTGCTTTGCCGCGCGAAGCTGCCGCTGAAGCTGCGCGAAGCCCGCTACGAAGCCCTGGTCGAGGACTTCGAGAGCGAGGCGCGCCAGCACGCCGCCTTCCTGGGCCTCGACTGGTCCGGCGCCATGGCCGACTTCGCCAGGACCGCCAAGACGCGGCCAGTGAATACCCCCAGCTCGGCTCAGGTCTCGCGCGGGCTCTATCGGGAGGGTGTGAACCAGTGGCAAGCCTACGGAGACCAGTTGACCCCCGTCATGCCAACGCTGAAAAAGTGGGCCGATCACTGGGGTTACGAAGCCTAGATCGCCGCCTTTGC
>JANNVY010000148.1:0-3608 GCA_031408375.1 Pseudomonadota bacterium
CCCGAGCGAACCGCCTCGCGGGCGGGGGCCCAAAGCGCGGGCGCACCCAGGATAGCGGCGCAGAAGAAGCTGATGCCGTCGACCTCGCCGCCGGCCACGGGGCGCTCTACCCCTTCGGTCAGGGCGAGGTGCAAAGCCGCCTTCCAGTCAGCTGTGCCGTAGAGCGCCTTGGGCAGCATGTTCATGGTTCCGCCCGGCAGGGGTGCGACCATTGGGCCATCGGGCCCAGCCAGGGTGGCGGCGGCGCGCGCGGTGCCGTCGCCGGCGAGAATGATCACCAGATCCGGCCTGGCCGCGACGGCGTCGTGGACCGCCTGATCGACGCCGCCCGGATGGACCTCGACGAGGTTCCAGTCGACGCCCTTGAACGCCCTGCACAGCGCTTCGCATTCGGTCGCTGCCGTGGGTCCCACGCCGCCGGACGCAGGGTTGATAACCACCTCCACGCGCTCAAGGCGCGCATGCGGCGTCAGTTTCAAGGTTGGAAGGGCCCCGCCCGCATCGGTCATCACGACCGAACGTGCGCGCGGGGCGCCGGTTCCTGTCAAGCTTGAAGGCGGCCAATTCGACCGCCGACAGGCTTATTTCTTGGCCGGAGCAGCCGGAGCAGCGTCCGCAGCGGCCGGAGCGGCGGCGGCCGGAGCGGCTTCAGCGGGCGCGGCTTCAGCGGGAGCGGCGGCATCGGCGGCGACGTCTTCGGCCTTGGCGCCGGCCTTGCCGGTCATCTTGGCGATCTGGTCAACCGCAGGCTTGATCCAGCCGTCGATACGCGCACCGCCGGCGGCGAAGGACTTGTCCATGACCGCCAGAACGATCGACAGACCGCCGAGCAGCGCCAGCAGGAAGAAAAGGATGCCGAAAATCCCGGCGCCTCCCCCGCTGCGGCCCTGGCGGCGCGCCCATACCGGCGCATCCGCGGCGCCGGAACTGGCGGCGGCAGGCGCGCTGTGGCCGTGGTGGCCGTCATCCGGCATGTGCGCAGCTTGTGGAAAACGCATAGTGACCCTCTCCTTGAACCCCTACCGGCCACCCTGTTGGCAGGGCGAGGGCCGGTCCCGTACTGACAATCGAGATTAACGCACGGTTAAGGATTGGCATAGGTCCTGAAAGCGACAGGGGTTTCCAGCGGTCTCGCCCCTCGCGCGAATGCGGGTTCCACCGAAATTGAACAAAAATCCGTCCCGCGCGCTATCAGATGGCAAGCAAGCTTTGCCATGGAGGGTGCGATGAGCAGGTCGGCGGTAGTAGTTCTGGCGGTTGTGGTGTTGGGTTTCGGGGTGACGGCGGCCGGGTGCGGACACCTGGTGCGTACGCGCTCTGACCTTGTTCGCAGCGACAGCGCCTGCGTGGACACCCGGTTCACCATCTATTTCAGTGAGAACTCAAACCGGCTGACCCGGCCGGCCGGTCAGATGATCCAGGAGACGGGCCGGGCGCTGAAGAACTGCAACATCACCCGCGCCCGCGTCGTCGGCCTGTCCGACGCCACCGGGGGATCGCAGGCCAACATGACCCTGTCCCAGCAGCGCGCCGTCGCCGTCGCCGGCGCCCTGAAGCAGCAGGGCCTGCCCGTGCCGTCCTTCGAGATCGACGCCAATGGCGAAGTCGGCGCCACCACGGCCCAGGGCCAGGACGATCCCGTCCGCCGGCGCGCCGAAGTCTTCCTGACGGTATCGCCGCAGTAGCGCTGGCCGTCAGCCCTGACGAAACGACAACGAAAATGCGGGCTCCGCAAGGAGCCCGCCGAAGTCGCATCATCAAGGATAGGTTGCGGAGACGGCAGACTGGCTAGGCCAGTCTCAAGTCGGGGGGGGGCGTCACCGTCTCCGCACTGAATAAACGGGATCAGGCGTCCCTGGTTCCAGGAGCATCCGGTTTTTTTTCACCACCCTACGAACCCCTTGCCCGACAAGGGACGGCGGGAGCGCGAGGCGCGCCAACCGTTCTTCTCGAGCAACGCAGAGGCGCAGGAAATCATGCCTCACGCCCTCGATCCCCACTCGCCGGCCACCGCGGCGGCGGACTTCCACACGCCGGCCAACCCAGCCGTCAAGCAGAGGCTTGCGTCCCGGCCTTGAACAACAAACCCTCCGGCGCCTTTCGGGGCCGGAGGGCGCAGGGTCAGGGAAATCCGGTCGTCAGGCGGCTTCGCGCGTGCGCACCGGATGGAAGAACAGGGCCTGGCCGATCGCCGCCTTCACCGTTTCCGGCTGGAAGGGCTTGGTGATCAGGAAGGTCGGCTCCGGGCGTTCGCCGGTCAGCAGGCGCTCGGGAAAGGCGGTGATGAAGATCACCGGGACGTCGAACCTGGCCAGGATGTCCTTGACCGCGTCGATGCCCGAGGAGCCGTCGGCGAGCTGGATGTCGGCCAGCACGAGGCCGGGACGCTTGCGCGCAACGGAATCGATCGCCTCGTTATGGGTGGCGGCCACGTCGATCACTGTGTGACCCAGTTCGCGGACCAGGGCCTCGATATCCGACGCGATGACCGGCTCGTCCTCGATGATCAGGACGTCCGTAGCCAGTTCCGCGTCGATCTCGGTCTGAGCCGCGCCGATCAGTTGCTCGACTTCGGCGACGTCGCCACCGAGGATCTGGGCGGCTTCCGACGGCGTGAAGCCCTCGAGCGCGGTCAGCAGAAAGGCCTGGCGCGACCGGGGCGCAATCTTCATCAACCGGCGGGCGGCTTCATCGGAAGCGCCCAATGCGGTGTCTTCAGTCTCCAGCTGCGCGCCCGTCGAGCACCAGATGGCGTGGAACACGTGGTAGAGCGACACCCGAGGGGACAGGCCGTCCTCGAGGCTGCGCTCGCCGGCCGCCAGGGCCTCAAGCGCCACGCGCACATAGTTGTCGCCCGTTTTCTGATCACCCGTAAGCGCCCGGGCATATCTGCGGACGTAAGGCAGGTGCGGCGCCAGTCTGGCCAGAAGACCCATGTTCATTTCCCCGACACGCGAGTTGCAGTGCTGACTATAAATCATGGCGGGACGCTTGCGCGTGGACGCCCCCGCCAGACATCATAATGATGTGTCGGCGCTATGGTTCCGCTCGAATTGCGCCAAGCTTCACTTTAATTTTTCCGTCGAGCGGAACCGGAGCGGCCCAGACTGCGTTAGTCGCGGGTCAAGCAAGCCAGGGGGCGGCGCGTCAGAACTATGAAATCACTCGCTTTCGGAAAGTCGGCGCCCGTCTCATGCGCCGTAAAGTCATGATTGATCATAACGAATCACCGCGGCCCGCGCCCGAGCGCGACGATCAGGCGCTGGACGAGGCACGGCTTCGCCAGCAGGCGATTGGCGTCAAATTGCGCCAGATGTTCGACCAGATGGTCAATGAACCGGTTCCGGACGATTTCCTCGAAATCCTCCGCCGCGCCGACGAGAAGTCGAAGGGCGGGTCCTGATGGCAGGGCTGGCCTCGGCGGACGACGAACGCTTCCACAAGGAACTGGTGACCCTGATTCCGCACCTGCGGGCCTTTGCGCGCACCCTGTGCGGCAACGCGACCGCGGCCGATGACCTGGCGCAGGACGCCATGCTCAAGGCATGGGGCGCTCGCGCCAGCTATCAGATGGGCACCAACATGAAGGCCTGGACCTTCATGATCCT
>JANNVY010000149.1:0-10827 GCA_031408375.1 Pseudomonadota bacterium
CGACGGTGATCTGCGACAGCCGCTCGGCCGCCGCGGCGTCGGCGGCGCGGATGGCGGCCTCGACCACGCGGGGGATCTTTTCGCCGATCGGGCAGCCCCGCGCGCCGACCGGCGGCACGCCCAGATGGGCGCAGCCGTCCACGGCGCGCAACACCAGGTCAAGCGTGATCTTGTCGGGCGCGACCGCCAGCCAGGCCCCGCCGCCGGCCCCGGCGCGGGCGCCGATCAGCCCGGCCTTGCCCAGCAGCGCCGTCACCCGGCGCACCACGACCGGATTGGTCGGCATGGATGCGGCCAGCGCCGCGCTCGGCACAGCGCCGGCGACCGTCCGCGCGCCCTTGTGGGCGAGATAGACCAGGGCGTGGACCGCCACGGGAAAGCGTTGGCTTTCGGACATGGCGCAAAGGTAGACCCTACCAACGCGCGCTTCAAACCCCCGTGAAGCGGGCGGCCACGATTGAACCGCGCGCCGAAACGGCGTAACAGCCCCCACCGTTCAGCAGGGCAGGCGTTTTCGCGCCGGACCCGGAGGGAATGAATGTCTGGGGATCCCCCCGGCGCCGAGGACTCCTCCCCGAGTTCTGCGCCCGGCGCGGCCGACGCCGCCGCCACCGAGTCTTCTGTCGCCGCGACCGCCGGTCATGGCAATGGCCATGGCGGTCCCGCGACCAAGGCCGCCTTCGTAGGCCTGGCCGTGGGATCGGTCGGGGTCGTCTTCGGCGATATCGGAACAAGCCCGCTTTACGCCATGCGCGAGGCGCTGCATCACGCACGCGCCGGGGCCTCCATTGAACTGGCCGTGCTCGGCGTGGTTTCGCTGGTCTTCTGGGCGCTGCTGCTGATCGTCACGATCAAATACATCGTCTTCCTGATGCGCGCCGACAACAAGGGCGAGGGCGGGACCCTGGTGCTCATGGCCCTGGCCCAGCACGCGCTCGGCAAGCGCTCGGCCGTGGTTTTCTTCCTGGGAATCGTGGGCGCGGCGCTGTTCTACGGCGACGGCATCATCACGCCCGCGGTTTCGGTGTTGTCGGCCGTGGAGGGGATCAAGGACGCTCCGGGAATCCCCAAGGGGTTCGAGACCTATATCGTTCCGATAGCCTGCGGCATCCTGATCGCGCTCTTCGCGGTCCAGTCCAAGGGCACTGCCAGCGTCGCCAGATTCTTTGGCCCGATCACCGTGCTCTGGTTCCTGACCCTGGCGGCGCTTGGGGTCACGCACATCCATGAAGATCTCTCGATACTGCGCGCGCTCAGCCCCCACTACGGCGTGGTGTTCCTGCTCGAGAACGGGCTGGTGGGCTTCGTCATCCTGGGTAGCGTCTTCCTGGCGGTGACCGGGGCCGAGGCGCTCTATGCCGATATGGGCCATTTCGGCAAAGGACCCATCCGCGCGGCCTGGGCCTTCCTGGTGCTTCCCTGCCTGACCCTGAATTACCTCGGCCAGGGCGCCATGGTGCTGGCCCATCCGGAGACCGCCGCAAATCCGTTCTTCCGCATGATTCCGGAATTCGCCTACTGGCCGGTGCTGATCCTGGCCACCGTGGCCACCGTGATCGCGTCCCAGGCGGTGATCACCGGCGCCTTCTCGCTCACCCAGCAGGCGGTGCAGCTGGGCCTGCTCCCCCGCATCCAGATCCGCCGCACCTCCGAGACCCAGGCCGGTCAGATCTTCGTGCCCCAGGTGAATACCTTCCTGATGGTCGGGGTGTTGATCCTGCTGGTGGTGTTCCGCTCGTCGTCGAACCTGACCGCCGCCTACGGCATCGCGGTTACCGGCGCCATGTTCGTCGATACCCTGCTGTTCTTCGTGATCATCCGCTTCCTCTGGAAACGTCCGCTGTGGCAGGCCATCGCCGCCGTCGTGATCTTCGGCGCCATCGACCTGGTCTTCGTCGGCTCGAACCTGCTCAAGGTGCCGGACGGCGGCTGGCTGCCGCTGGTGCTGGGGGCAGCGCTGATCGTCATCATGTGGACCTGGACCAAGGGCGCCCAGATCCTCACTGAAAAGACTCGTCGCGAGGCCATTCCGCTGGACGACCTGATCGCCATGCTGGCGGCGCGGCCGCCGCACCGCGCGCCGGGCACCGCCATCTTCCTGACCTCGGACAACACCACCGCCCCGGTCGCGCTCATGCACAACCTCAAGCACAACAAGGTGCTGCACGAGAAGAACGTGATCCTGACGGTTCAGACCGCCGATGTGCCGCGGGTCCCCGACAACGAGCGGGTGGTGATGGAGCAGGTCAATGCGGACTTCAAGAAGATCACCATCTCCTACGGCTTCATGGAAAGCCCGCACGTGCCCAAGGCGCTGGGCATCTGCCGCAAGCAGGGGCTGAAGTTCGACATCATGTCGACCAGCTTCTTCCTCGGCCGCCGCTCGGTGGTGCCCAGCGCCCACTCGGGCATGCCGCTGTGGCAGGACAACGTGTTCATTTTCCTGATGAAGAACGCCGCCAACCCGACCGACTTCTTCCACATCCCGCCGGGCCGTGTCGTGGAGCTGGGCGCACAGGTGACAGTGTAGGAAGCCGAGGACTCGCCACACCCCCAGCGGCAGCATCCTGGAGTTTCCAGCCTCAGGGACGCCAGCGCCCCTAAGCCGCCTCGTCCGCCTTGTGCTGGAAGAACGCGGTCATGGTCTGGAGCGTGAGGCCGAATAGCTGGAACCGGGTCACGCCCATCGCCGTCGAGGGCGACAGCAGGGTGTAGGTCGCCACGGCCGTGAGCTTCACCAGCTTGCCGTACTTGCCCGGCATCGGAACCTGAAAGATCCAGCGGAAGTCACGCCCAGCCGGCTCTCCCCGTCCCTCGACGCCACCACGCAATTCGGTTGCGAAATAGTGGTCCTCGTTATCGGAGACGATGCTCCAGACCAGCTTCTCCACCCGACCGGTTTCGTAGCAATAGGTGATGGTCGATGTGGCCGAGCGCGAGCTGGCTTCGGCCTGGCCGTGGCATTCGAAGCGCTCAACGGTGCGGCCGCGAGCGTCGCGCACGACTCCCCAGCCGGTCCAGGGCTTCAGGAAGAAGGCGTCCGGCCGGAAGAGCAGCTCTGGTCGTTTCGGCAGTTCCGCCTTCATGCGCGCCTCGTCCCCGAGGACTTACTAAACATGTTCACCGAACCGCCCCAAATGAATTCCCGGATAACACCGGCGCCCCAGCCTCGCCGCAAAGCATGGGTCTGATGCCCCCATGATCGAACACAGGATTGGACGCCGCAGCCTTCTGGCCTCATTCGCCGGCCTCGCCCTGCCCGTGGGGCCCGCACTCGCCGAGCCGCCGTGGACCGCACGCCTTATCGCGGCCGCCCAGCGCCAGGTCGGCCGCACCGTCATCTACGATCCGGCCTACGTCCGCCTCGCCTACCCCGGCGGCGACGTGCCGATCGAGCGCGGCGTTTGTTGTGACGTGGTCGTGCGCGCCTATCGCGACGCCTTCGGCCTCGACCTGCAGAAGCTGGTGCACGAGGACATGACGCGCGCCTTCTCAGCCTACCCCCGGACGTGGGGCCTGCGCCGGCCGGACCGCAACATCGACCACCGCCGGGTGCTGAACCTTGAGACCTTCTTCCGCCGCAAGGGCGCGGCCCTGCGCTTCTCCGGCCCGGCCGACTTCCAGCCCGGCGACCTGGCCACATTGCGCCTGCCCGGCAACCTGCCCCACATCGTGGTGGTCGGCAGCCGCCGCGCGCCGTCGGGACGCTATTACTGCGTCCACAATGTCGGTCAGGGCGCGCGGGTCGAGGATGTGCTGGCCGAGTGGCCGCTGGTCGGGCGGTTCCGCTTCGCACCGGTCTAGGGACGGCCGCGCCCGCCCCGCCCACCTTGAACCCGCGCGCTCAGGGCTCTAACCAACCCCCGCGCCTCCCCGCGCCGGCTCCCGAGGAATACGCCCGTGTCTGACAAGCCCGCCGTCAAGAAAGTCGTCCTCGCCTACTCCGGCGGCCTGGACACCTCGATCATCCTCAAGTGGCTGCAGACCGAATACGGCGCGGAGGTCGTCACCTTCACCGCCGACCTCGGCCAGGGCGAGGAGCTCTCGCCGGCGCGCGACAAGGCGCTGCTCATGGGCATCAAGCCCGAGAACATCTTCATCGAGGACCTGCGCGAGGAATTTGTGCGCGACTACGTCTTCCCGATGTTCCGCGCCAATGCGCTGTACGAGGGCCTCTACCTCCTGGGCACCTCTATCGCGCGGCCGCTGATCGCCAAAAAGCAGATCGAGATCGCGCGCCAGGTCGGCGCCGACGCCGTCTGTCACGGCGCCACCGGCAAGGGCAACGACCAGGTCCGCTTCGAGCTGGGATACTACGCGCTGGAGCCCGACATCACCGTCATCGCGCCCTGGCGTGAGTGGCCGTACCGGTCACGCGAGGCGCTGATCGACTTCGCCGAAAAGCACCAGATCCCGATCTCCAAGGACAAGCGCGGTGAGGCGCCCTTCAGCGTCGACGCCAACCTTCTGCACTCCTCGTCCGAGGGCAAGGTGCTGGAGGATCCCAATGTCGAGGCGCCCGAGTTCGTCTACCAGCGCACGATCGCGCCGGAGGACGCGCCGGACAGGGCGACCATCATCGAGATCGATTTCGAGCGCGGCGACCCGGTCGCCATCGATGGCCGGCGCATGAGCCCGGCTCAACTGTTGACGGCGCTGAATCAACTGGGTCACGACAACGGCGTCGGCCGTCTCGACCTGGTCGAGAACCGCTACGTCGGCATGAAGTCGCGCGGCGTCTACGAAACCCCCGGCGGCACGATCCTGCTGCAGGCCCACCGCGGCATCGAGTCGATCACGCTGGACCGCGGCGCGGCCCACCTGAAGGACGACCTGATGCCCCGCTATGCGGAGCTGATCTACAACGGCTTCTGGTTCGCGCCCGAGCGCGAGATGCTGCAGGTGCTGATCGACAAGTCCCAGGAACTGGTCACCGGCCGCGTCCGCGTGAAGCTCTACAAGGGCAACGTCACCGTCATCGGCCGCGAGAGCCCCTACTCGCTCTATGACCAGGACCTGGTCACCTTCGAGGAAGGCAAGGTCGCCTACGACCACCGCGACGCGGCGGGCTTCATCAAGCTGAACGCGCTGCGCCTGCGGGTGCAGGCCAAGCGGGACGCGCGCAACAGGCGCTAGGGGCGGTCGACGCTGATCCGCAGCACCGTGGCGTTCTTGTCCTCGGCCACCCAGATTGCGCCGTCGACGGCCACGGCCATGCCCACGGGCGTGCCCATCGGGCGGACGCCGGCCTTCAGGTCCCAGCCCGGCGTCAGCACGCGGCTCTCCGCCGCCTGACCGGGGTAGGGCCGCATGACGGCCTGGCCATTGCGATAGACCGGATAGCGCGCGCCGGCCCGGGTCGCCGGCAGGCCGTCGGCGCCGACATCGAACGCCACGATCCGGGCGCCGGGCGCGCGATAGCCGTGCAGGCTGATCAACAGCCGCCCGTGCAACGCCGGGAACATCGCGCCGTCGTAGTAGAGCATCCCCAGCGGCGCTGAGTGCGGCGGCAGCAGGCTGTGGGGCTTAGTCGTCGTGGCGCAGGGCTCGGCCGCCTGGCCGGTCCAGACCGGCGTCCGGGTTCCGTTGTCGAAGCAATAGGGCCAGCCATAGTGGGCCCCGGGCCGCAGCACGTTCAGCTCCTCGAACGGCCGGTCCTCAGGCTCGTAGTCGATCGAATTCTCGGCCTGCAGCAGCGTGCCGGACGAATGCCGCGCGAGCGCCAGCGAGTTGCGCAGCCCGCGGGCGAGCATGATGAAATCGCTGCTCCACTTGCCGGCGCCCTCGTAGGCGTAGCGCCGAACCCCGGCGGTCAGCTCGGCGCCCTCGCTCTCGGCGCAGCGGCCGTTCCGCAGCTTGCTGGGCTTGCCCGCTGTCCCGCACTGGTCGGACGGAGCGCCGACGTTGACGAGCAAGGACCCGTCGGCGTCGAAGAGGAAGTGCGAGAGCGGATGGCGGTTTTCGTGCAGCTTGTTGTCGGGAAGGCCGGAGACGACGTAGGCCACGGTCGCCGCGGGGTTCGCCGCCATCGGATCGAAGCGGAAGATCCGGCTCATCTCGCCAACGTAGATCTTGCCGTCCGGCCCTCGACCAAGCCCGTGCGGCATGGTCAGGCCGCCCAGCAGCTTGACCAGCTTCACCGGCTTGCCGCGCTCGGCGGTCATGCGCCAGACCGAGCCCTGGCCATCGCTCCAGCCGCCCATGTCGACCACTACCCAGTCCCGGCCCGAGGGCAGCGGCAAGAGGGTGCGCGGCATGCGCAGCTGGCGCGCCGCGAACTGCCCCGGCGTCGGCGCGTAGACGATGCTGGCGCACATCCCCACCGCCATGCCGATCGGCGCGCGAGGCCAGCCGTCGCAGGTGGCGCGGCCGGTGACGTAGGTCTTCTCGGTCAGCGCGGCGGGGACGGAACTCGCGGCCATCAAGGCGGCGGCGAGGGCAAGCAGGATGGAGGCGGCGCGGCGCATGGAGCTGGTCATTCCGGGAGCTTAGCGCGAGGGGCGGGCCTCATTCCATCCCATGCGCTGAGGGTCGCGCCCTGGCCCGGCCGCCGCAAGGCAGGCCGCTTCGCGGTGAGGCCCGAAGAGGGCCTCAGCCTTGCACCGACCGATCCAGCGGGCTTGAGGCTTGGCAAGGGATGAATGGGTTCGGTCCTTCTTCGCTGAAGCAGGTTGGCCCAAAGGAGATCGGTAGCGGGGCGTGCTAGGGACGAACCCCTCCATTCTTCTCACGCCAAGCCCGCCGCGCCTGGGCGGAGGCGGGTCAAGACCGGGTCTAGTTCAGACCCGAGCGAAGCGGAGCCTTGAGGCGTCTTCGGTCGGGCGCCACCCTTCGAACCGAGAAGCCAAAGCAACACACCCTCACCGCATGTGACCAACCGCCCGGTTGAGCCTGCCGCGCGAACCGCCTAGCACTCCCCCGTGCACCTCCCCGTCGATCCCAGCCGCTTCTCCGCCTTCGTGGCCGCCATGGCGGTCCTGGCCATCACGCCGGGACCGGCCAATGTGTTCGCCGTGGCGACCGGCATGCAGCGGGGCAAGGCCGCCGCGATGGCGGGCATCGCGGGGATGACTTGCGCCACCCTGGTCTGGTTCGTCGCCGCAGCCCTTGGGCTCGGCGCCCTGATCGTGGCCTTCCCCGGCGTGTTTCACTGGGTCGCCATCGCGGGCGGGCTTTACGTCGCCTGGCTGGGGGCCAAGGCGCTGTGGCGGGCCTGGCGCGGCGATGTGCTGGCCATCGAGACCGTCACCGCTTCGCGCGGCAAGCGCGGCGCCTTCATGGACGGCTTCGCCGTGCAGATTTCCAACCCCAAGGCGGTGCTGTTCTTCACTGCCGTGCTGCCGCCCTTCCTCGACATCTCACGGCCCTTGGCGCCGCAGCTGGCCATGTTCGGCGCCGCAACCATCGGCTTCGACCTGATCTCCATGAGCGCTTACGGCCTGGGCGGCGCGGCCCTGTCGCGGTTCATGAACGAGCCACGCTTCCGGAGGGGCTTCGAGGCCTTCGTCGGGCTGCTGCTGCTCACCGCCGCGGGCCTGATCCTGCATCGCCAGATCGTCTAGCAGCGCTCTCACCACCTGAGTGCCAACTCGCTGTTTTCACGAAGTTTCTTGATCATTAACCGGAGTTGAGGCCCACTCGTCCCCAGTCGAAGGGGAAGCGTCATGACGGAGTTTGAAGCCCGGTTGCGCGGTGAGAGGCTGACCACCGCCGAGATCGTCTATTTCATGCCCGACCACCCGCTTTTGCTGCAGGCCTTCACCTGGCAGACCCAGGATCTCGCGCCGGAATTTCCCCGCATGCGCCAGTTCCTCGACCACTGGCGCCGCGAGATCGAGGCGGTGATCCACTCCGTGCGGGTGACGGTCGCCGGCGGCGTCGATGCGGCCCATTTCCGTGAAGTCCAGGATCTGGGCCTGCTGCATTAGCGGAACGCGGGCCCTCGCCGCGAGTTGACTCGCCAACCGGCGCCGTCCGGTTCATGGTTTTCCACCGTGGTTCTTGGCAGGGCCAGGAGAGTGATATGAAACATATGCTTATGGCGGCTTCAGCCGCATCGGTTCTGGCGCTGGGCGCTTGCGCCACGGCCACCCCCTACCAGCCGGTCGGCGCCACCTCGGTGCGCGGCGGCTATGCCGAGGAACGGATCGCGGCCAACCGCTTCCGCGTGACCTTCGCTGGCAATTCGGTGACCTCGCGCGACACGGTCGAGATGTACCTGCTCTATCGCGCCGCCGAACTGACGGCACAGGGCGGTTTTGACTGTTTCGAGGCGCAGAACCGGGCGACCGACGCCGACACCCGCTACGTCGGAACGCCCGATCCCTTCTGGTCGGGGTCGCGGTGGGGTCCGTACTGGCGTCCCTACTGGCGCTTCTCGGGCCGGGCCGGCTGGAGCCGCTGGGACCCTTACTGGGGCAATGACTTCGACGTCCACGAGGTGACCCGCTACGAGGCCTCCGCCGAGGTGGCCATGTCCACGGGCGCCTGCCCCACAGACAACCGCTATGCCTTCGCCGCGCGTGAGGTGATGGAGAACCTCGGGCCGCGCGTCCTGCGCCCCGCGGCGCCCGACGGACGGCAATAGGGGTCAGAACATCCGGATCGGCTTGAGCCGGCGCTTGTTGACGTGATCGACGGGCGCCGGGCCGGTGTCATCGGGCAGCTCGCCCTTGAAGTAGAACCGCTGCCAGGCCTCCTTCACCGTCTCCGGATCGCGCTTGGCCAGCCGCTTGTTGAACTCGCCGCGCTGCTTGTTCCAGGCCTCGAACTGCCCCTTCAGGTTCAGGTCGGACTCGAGGTTGCGCAGGACCGGCTGGACCGTGTCGAGCTTGCGATGCTCCTGCATGGTGATGAAGCAGAAGGGCTCGCCCTTGGCGAACTTGATCCGCCCCGGCCGGGTGAAGCGCCAGTTCATGGTGAAGGGGAACGGCAGCCAGTCGGTCTCCACGAGGCCCGTGAGGGCCTGGATGCCGTCCTTGATGTGGTTGGGGGCGCCGGAGGTCAGGATGGCCCAGCCCGGCGGCGTGCGGAACATGTAGCCCGGGTGCAGGGTCAGCACCCCGCCGGCGAAGTGGCTCTGGGCGAAATCCTTGAAGTCGGCGTTGGGCCGGTCGGGCGTCAGGGCGATATCGGTCTGCAGCGGCCCGCCGTTCCATTCCGCCGAGAACCCCATCGGGCAAAGGATCTCCCAGCCCGTGGTATTGGCCATGGTGAGCGGCAGGCACTTGTAGGGATGGCGGCTGGCGTGGTTGTCCATCCAGTCGCGGTCGGGCCGGCCGGGCACCAGATCGGGCGGCCGCGTCGACATCGGGTAACACTGGAGTTCCATCGCGCGATCCGGAGCGGCTAGAGACAGGGTCCAGATATCCGCGAAAGCCCCGTACACTCAAGATGCAAGCTGACCCGCCTGACAATGTGCCCGCGACCCGCGACGGCTTCGAGGCCTTCCTCCACGAGATCGGGGTTAAGTTCCACACGCACGAACACCCGGCTGTGTTCCGCGTCGACGAGGGTCACGACATCAAGGCCGCCATGCCCGGCGCCCACACCAAGAACCTGTTCCTGAAGGACAAGAAGGGCCAGCTCTGGCTGATCTCGGCGCGCCAGGACACGGTCATCGACCTCAAGCGCCTGCACCGCCACATCGGCTCCGACCGCCTGTCATTCGGCAACGCCGAACTGATGTTCGAGACCCTGGGCGTCACCCCAGGTTCGGTCACTGTCTTCGGCCTGGTCAATGACCGTGACCATCGCGTCCGCTTCGTGCTCGACAAGGCGCTGGACGACGCGGACATCGTCAACTTCCACCCCCTGACCAACACCGCCACCACCGCCGTCAGCCGCGATGGCCTGCACGCCTTCCTGAAGGCCATCGGGGTCACACCGATGGTGATCGACTTCACCACCGTGATCGCCGACCCGGCCTAACGCAGGCCCAGCACCCCCAACGCCCCGGCGGTCAGACTGTCGATCAGCGGGCGCTCGGCGAACCGCAGCGAGCCGTTGCGCGCGTCGCCGCGCATCGCCGCGTCATTGGCGCCCACGGCCACCAGCCAGACCGCGAAGGCCGCGCGCCGCCGCGCCTCGGCCAGATCCGCCCCCGCCGCCGCCAGGTCGTCGCCGACCAAGGCCAGCACGGTCTCCACCGCATGGTCGGCCAGCTCGCCCCGCCGCCGCGCATAGGCGCCCCCGCCTACGCCGGTCGCCAGCCAGGCCTGCACCGCCAGCAGCACCGGCCGGCGGTCGCGGTAGTGACCGACCCGCTGGGCCACATAGGCTCGTACCCGGCCCGCCGCGGTCCCGTCCGAAGCCGCCGCCAGGACGTCGGCGTCGATCGCCGCGCGGCTGCGCTCGAAGGAGCGGTCGAAAAAGGCCTGGAGGAAGGCGTGCTTGTCGGCGAACCGGCCGTAGAAGGCCCCGACGCTGACCCCGGCCTCGCGCGCGATGCCGGCGACCGAAGCAGCCGCGAAGCCGTCGCGAACGAACACCCGCTCGGCGGCGGTGAACAGCTTCTCCATGGTGCGCCGGCTGCGCACCTGCATGGGGGCAAGGGCGGGGTCCTTGCGGCTGGAACTGGGCGCCACGACCTCCTTGACGAGCCTCTCAGATCCCATGGCGTCAACGGTCACAGAGTGTTTTCCGAATTCGAATTCGTGTTATGATTATGAGCCTACCCTTGCTTGGGCCGGTGTCAAATGATGAGAGAGACCGGAGCGGGCTGTTTGCCTTGGCCGGGGCGCGCCGCAACCCTTTTGGCGGAGCGTCGCGCCTTCGGGTGTGAGGCAGTCAAGGACGACGGCTCCGCCGTCGCCGCGGCGCGGCGGC
>JANNVY010000150.1:0-1811 GCA_031408375.1 Pseudomonadota bacterium
TGGACGAGTTCGCCATGGGCAGCTCGAACGAAACTTCGGCCTTCGGGCCGGTGGTCAATCCGTGGAAGTCGCGTGCGTCGAACGCCGACCTGACCCCGGGCGGCTCGTCGGGCGGTTCGGCCTCGTCGGTGTCGGCGGACCTGTGCCTGGCCGCGACGGCGTCGGACACCGGCGGATCGATCCGCCAGCCCGCCGCGGTCACGGGCACCGTGGGCATCAAGCCGACCTACGGCCGCGCCTCGCGCTACGGCATGGTGGCCTTCGCCTCGTCGCTCGACCAGGCGGGGCCGATCGCCAAGACGGTCATGGACTCGGCGATCATGCTGAAGTCCATGTGCAGCTACGACGCCAAGGACTCCACCAGCCTGAACGTCGAGACGCCCGACTGGCCGTCCTTCGTCGGCAAGTCGGTAAAGGGCCTGCGCATCGGGGTGCCGAAGGAATACGTCGTTGACGGCATGCCCGCCGAGATCACCGCGCTGTGGGAACAGGGCCGCAAGTGGCTGCAGTCCGCTGGCTGCGAGCTGGTCGAGATCAGCCTGCCGCACACCAAATATGCGCTGCCCTGCTACTACATCGTCGCCCCTGCCGAGGCGTCGTCCAACCTCGCCCGCTATGACGGCATGCGCTACGGTCTGCGGGCCGAGGGCGCCAGCTCGCTGACGGCGCTTTACGAAAAGTCGCGCGCCGAGGGCTTCGGCAAGGAAGTCCAGCGCCGCCTGACCATCGGCACCTATGTGCTCTCGGCCGGCTACTACGACGCCTACTACGTGAAGGCCCTGAAGGTCCGCCGCCGCATCGCCCAGGACTTCGAGAACGTCTGGGACAAGGTCGACGCCATCCTGACGCCCTCGACCCCGTCGGCCGCCTTCGCGCTGGGCGACAAGCAGATCGACCCGGTGGCGATGTACCTGAACGACATCTTCACCGTGACCGCCAACCTGGCCGGCCTGCCGGGCATCTCAGTGCCCGCAGGTCTGGACTCCAACGGCCTGCCGCTGGGGCTGCAGTTGATCGGCAAGGCGCTGGACGAAGGGACGGTGTTCTCGCTGGCCGGCGCGATCGAGGACTCAGCCGGGTTCACAGCCAAGGCGGAGAAGTGGTGGTAGGGGCGCCTAGGCCCAGCCCATCACCCCCGCCAGCACCATGCCAGCACCCACCATACCCACGCCCCAGGCAACGGCGCGCAGCCAGGGCAGGCCCAGCAGGTAGATCACCGCGTGCGCCAGGCGTGCGTAGGCGAAGACCTGGGCGCCGAGCACCGTGAGCGGCGTCGAGACCGAAATCGCCGCCCCAATCAGCACCAGTGGCGCGAACATGGCCAAGCCTTCGATGTGGTTGGCGACGGTGCGGCTGGCGCGGCCGTGAAAGGTCTTGGTCGGCGGCAGGTCGTCGCGATTTCCGGCCTGGGTCGGCAGGCCATTGGCGAGAATTCCCGCGACGGCCTGGATCAGGACCAGGAAGATCAACAGCGTGGCCGCATAGGCCAGCATGGTCAGTTCAACGCTCATGGAAGTGCCCCTATCGATTCCCTTTGGCCTGACAGTCTGCCTCTGGTGGGAACCGTCAAGTTCGTAAGTACCCGGATGGAGCGGCTACCCTTACCCCCTTGAGGGGTAAGAGGGCCCCGCGCATCGGAGCCGAAGGCGGAGATTTTCGCGCGGGAGATCGGGAGTTACGCGACGGTCAGTAACAAGACCGCTTCGGAGCGATCGCCTGACGACCGCGCGCCGGAGAGACCCCCGATCTCCCTCGCGGACCTGCGCGGCTGCCGCCGCTCCGGTGCGATGGGCCCTTCTTACCCCTCCGCC
>JANNVY010000151.1:0-4924 GCA_031408375.1 Pseudomonadota bacterium
GGATATTGCCGTCGCGCTCGACCAGGGTCGGCCGCGCGCCGATGCGCTCGATCAGCCGGCGGTGCAGCGCCCAGACGGGCTCGGCGACGGGGGCGTCGTGGCTGTCGATCAGCAGGGCGGCGCCGTGCTCGGGATCGGGCACGTGGCCGGCGACGTGGATCTCGCCGATCGCGTCGGCGGGCAGGGCGTCGAGGTAGTCCTCGGCGCTGAAATTCAGATTGTTGGCGCTGACAAAGACATTGTTGACGTCCACCAACAGGCCGCATCCGGTGGCGCGCGACAGCTCGCTCAGAAACTCGACCTCGCCGAGCTCATGGCCCTCCAGGGTCAGGTATAGCGAAGGGTTCTCGATCAGCAGCCTGCGGCCCAGCACATCCTGCGTCTGGCTGACATTGTCGATGACGCGGGCGAGCATCGCGCGGCTCCTTGGGAAGGGCAGCAGGTCGGGATGGTAGACGTCGCCACGCTTCGACCATGCCAGGTGTTCGCTCATCACGAAGGGTTCAAAGCGGTCCGCGAGCGCCTTCAGCCGCGCCAGGTGGCCTGCATCCGGCGTCTCGTCCGCCGCCAGCGAAAGGCCGACCCCATGCAACGACAGCGGCCGTTCGCGGCGAATGGCTTCCAGCCAGGCCAGTCGGGGCCCGCCGTCTACCATGTAGTTTTCGGGGTGGACCTCGAACCACAGCCCGGCCGCGGAGGAGGCCAGCGCCTCCTCGTAATGGACGGGCTTGAGGCCCAGTCCCGCGGTCGGTCCGTGGTTCATCGGTCGGTCCTCGGTCTCGTTGCGCCTAGCGCGTGATCGCGGTGAGCGAGCCGGGGCCCTTGGGGGTGTTGATCTTGGCGCAGGTGCCGGCCGGGACCAGCTTCCAGGCGTTGCCCTGGTAGTCGCGCGTCGAGGATCCGGCGCAGGAGGTGCCGGGGCCGGCGGCGCAGTCGTTCTTGCCGGCGAGCGAGACGCCGTAGCACTTCTCCATGCCGGGCTTGTCCATGTGGTTGTCGGCGCGGGCCGCGGCGACCGTGGCGGCGCCGGCGGTCAGGGCGACGGCGGCGGCGCCGAGGGCGAGGGTGATCTGGGTGCGGGTCATTGGGGTCGTCTCCGTTGGGGATGAGGCCAGCCTCAGTCGGGCCGGTTGACATCCCATTCGAGACCCCCGTTCGGTCGGTTACACGGCGATGAAAAAAAGTGCGACACCCTGCCCGCAGTATCGGAAAGAATGCGACCCAATCACCGCGGCTCGGTGTAACCATCGGGTCGAAGCGCGCGAACACAGGGATCAGGCGTGGCCAACCGCGAGGATCATCTCAAAGGGCTCATGCTGAGCGGCCTGGACGGCGACGCCCGGGCCTGGCGCCAGTTGCTGACCGAGATGGGCAGGCACCTGCGCGCCTATTTCAGCCGCCGTCTGTTCGACGGGGGCGCCGACGCGGAGGACCTTGTGCAGGAGACCCTGATCGCCATTCACGCCAAGCGGGCGACCTGGGATCCGAAGCAGTCCTTCTCGGCCTGGGCCTATACGGTGGCGCGTTACAAGCTGATCGATCACCTGCGCCGGGGCGGCCGACGCCACCATCACATTCCCATCGAGGACGCCGGCGCCCTGTTCGCCGACGAGAACGCCGAGGAGGGCGCGGTCCGCGCCGACCTGAAGCGCATGTTGTCCATCCTGCCCGAACGCCAGCGCAAGCTGATCGAGGACGTGAAGATCACCGGCTGTTCCGTGGCCGAGGCCGCCGCCCGCCATGGCTATTCCGAAACCGCCGCCAAGGTGGCCATCCACCGCTCCATGAAGGCGCTCAACGCCCACGCGGGAGTCAGCGATGAAGACTGACGACCTGATCACCGCCCTGGCGCTCGACGTTCCGCCCGCCAGCCCGGCCTCGCTGAAGCGGCGGCTTCTGATGTGGAGCTTTCCGGCCGCCGCCGCCGCCTTCCTCGGCGCGTGGTTCTTCCTGAATTTGCGACCGGATTTGATGCAGGCGGCGGCTGGCATGACCTTCTGGATGAAGGCAGCCTATACCGTAGCTTTGGCCGCGACCGGCGGCTGGCTGTTCACCCGCCTCGGCCGCCCCGGCGCCGGCGCCACGGCGCCGCTGCTGGCCTTGCTCGCCGTGCTGGCTACGGCCCTGACCCTGGGGGCCATGAACCTGATGACGGCGCCGTCGGACGGACGCATGCCGATGCTGCTGGGCCACTCCTACCAGGTCTGCGCCATCAACATCGCGGGGCTCAGCCTGCTGACCACGCCCTTCCTGTTCTGGGCCGCCCGCAAGTTCGCCCCGACCCGGCCGATGCGCGCCGGCGCGATGGCCGGCTTCACCGCCGGCGCCGTCGCCGCCACCCTCTACGGTCTGCACTGCCAGGAGAGTTCCGCCGCCTTCGTGGCCACCTGGTACACCTTGGGGATCCTGATCCCGACGGCGGCCGGCGCGGTGATCGGGCGGTTTGCCTTGCGGTGGTAACCCGAGGGGCCGTTGCGTCAGCGCCCTTCCCTCGCTAAACCCCGCGCCCAACTCCTGTCATTGTCTGACTTTCCGGAAGTGAGCCCGCGCGCCCATGGCCCAGCAGTATATTTTCTCCATGCAAGGCCTGACCAAGGCCTATCCTGGCGGCAAGAAGGTGTTCGAGAACATCTGGCTGTCCTTCTATCCGGACGCCAAGATCGGCGTCGTGGGCGTCAACGGTTCGGGCAAGTCGACGCTGCTGAAGATCATGGCCGGCATCGACAAGGAGTTCTCGGGCGAGGCCAAGGCCGCCGACGGCACCAAGATGGGCTACCTGGAACAGGAGCCGCACCTGGACGACAGCCTCGACGTCTGGGGCAACGTCATCATGTGGTGCGAGGAAAAGAAGCTGTTCGACCGCTTCAACGCCGTCGCCGCCGAGATGGGCGAAAACTACACCGACGAGCTGATGGAGGAGATGACCGCGCTCCAGGAGAAGCTGGACGCCGGCGACCTTTGGGACATCGACTCGCGCATCGAAATGGCCATGGACGCCCTGCGCTGTCCGGTGAACGACGCGGACGTCTCCAAGCTTTCGGGCGGTGAGCGCCGCCGCGTGGCGCTGGCGCGCCTGCTGCTGGCCAAGCCCGACATGCTGCTGCTGGACGAGCCCACCAACCACCTCGACGCCGAGAGCGTCGCCTGGCTGCAGCACCATCTGGAGGCCTTCCCGGGCTGCGTCATCCTGGTCACTCACGATCGCTACTTCCTGGACCAGGTCACCAAGTGGACGCTGGAGCTCGATCGCGGCAAGGGCATCCCCTACGAGGGCAACTACTCCGGCTGGCTGGAGCAGAAGGCCAAGCGGATGGCCCAGGAAGACCGCGAGGCCGACGGCAAGGCGCGCTTCATGCAGAAGGAACTGGAGTGGGCCCGGTCGTCCGCCTCCGCCCGTCGCTCCAAGTCCAAGGCTCGTCTGGCCGCCTTCGAGGAACTGCAGAACCGCGCCGAGCGCGAGAAGCAGACCTATGCCCAGATCCAGATTCCGCCCGGACCGCGCCTGGGCCAGTTCGTCATCGAGGTGAAGGGGCTTGAGAAGGACTACGGCGACAAGGTCCTGTTCAAGGACGTCGAGTTCAAGCTGCCGCCCGGCGGCATCGTCGGCGTCATCGGCCCCAACGGCGCGGGCAAGTCGACCCTGTTCAAGCTGATCACCGGCCAGGAGACGCCCGACGCCGGCGAGATCAAGATCGGCGAGACCGTGAAACTGGCCTTCGTCGACCAGAGCCGCGACACCCTGGACGGCACCAAGACCGTTTGGGAGGAGATCTCGGGCGGCGTCGACGTGATGAAGGTGGGGGGCCGCGAGGTGAACTCCCGCGCCTACGTCGGCTCGTTCAACTTCAAGGGCGGCGACCAGCAGAAGAAGGTCGGCCTGCTGTCGGGCGGCGAGCGCAACCGCGTGCACCTGGCCAAGACCCTGGCCGCCGGTGGCAACGTCATCCTGCTCGACGAGCCGACCAATGATCTGGACGTGGAGACCCTGCAGGCCCTGGAAGGCGCCCTGGAAGACTTCCCCGGCTGCGCCGTGGTCATCAGCCACGATCGCTGGTTCCTGGACCGCCTGGCCACCCACATCCTGGCCTTCGAAGGCGACAGCCACCTGGAGTGGTTCGAAGGCAACTTCGAAGCCTACGAAGAGGACAAGAAGCGCCGCCTGGGCGCCGACAGCCTCATCCCGCACCGGATCAAGTTCCAGAAGTTCGGGCGGTAAGGGCGGAGCTGGGGCGGCCACCGACCCGCTCCGGGGTGGCCGAGACTTGTTCCACGCACCCGATCATGGTGTCTTGTCGCGGCAAGACCTTTGTTCTGCGAATGGGGCGAGCGCGATGAGCCGACGGACTTTTCTGCTGATCGATGACGAGCGGATCGCCGACGGCTCGGGGCTGTTGGCGACACGCCTTGCCGGCGGCGCCGCCAAGGTGATCACCGGCGGTTCCGGCAACAATGTGCTCAACGGCACCGAAGGCGCCGACACCATTTCCGATCCCGGCGGGACCAATACGCTGAACGGCCTGGGCGGCGACGACAGGCTGACCGGCGGCAAGGACACCGACACCCTGAACGGTGGCTTCGGCAAGGACCTGTTGAACGGCGGCAAGGGCAATGACTCACTGTTCGGCGACGATGACGACGACACCCTGATCGGCGGCGACGGGAACGATCTGCTGGACGGCGGGGCCGGGTTCGACACGGCGGACTACGCCTCGGCGACCGTCGGGGTCACCGTCGATCTCAACATCCTGACGGCCCAGAATACCGGCATGGGGACCGACACCCTGGCCGGCATCGAGCGTCTGGTCGGCGGCAGCAAGAACGACACCCTGACCGGCGTCGCCGGGAACAACACCCTGGAAGGCGGGGTCGGCTATGACGTGCTGTCGGGCGGCGACGGGGTCGACATCCTGATCGGCGGCCGCGG
>JANNVY010000152.1:0-6234 GCA_031408375.1 Pseudomonadota bacterium
CCCCGCCGATCCTGTGGACGCTCGGCGACGTCTCGATCCTGAACCGCAGGACCATCGCCGTCGTCGGCGCCCGCATCGCCTCGGCCGCCGCCCAGCGCTTCGCCCGCGGCCTGGCCAGCGAACTGGGCCAGGCGGGTTACGCCGTCATCTCCGGCCTGGCGCGCGGCATCGACGCCGCCGCCCACGAAGGCGCCCTGCCCCACGGCACGGCGGCCGTGCTCGGCGGCGGGGTGGACGATGTCTATCCTTCGGACAATCGCGGGCTCTACGAGCGCCTGGTCCAGGGCGGTTGCATCGTCTCCGAAAGCCCCGTCGGCCACCGCGCCCAGGCCAAGGACTTCCCCCGCCGCAACCGCATCATCTCGGGCCTCAGCCTCGGCGTGGTGGTGGTCGAGGCCGAGATCCGCTCCGGCTCCCTGATCACCGCCCGCCTGGCCGCCGAACAGGGCCGCGAGGTCTTCGCCGTCCCCGGCTCGCCGCTGGACCCTCGCGCCAAGGGAACCAACGACTTGCTCCGCCAGGGCGCCACCCTCTGCGAAGGCGCCGAGGACGTCCTGCGAGTGCTCACCACCATGCGCACCATCGCCGACGGCGGCCCGCTAGGCTTCGAGGAAGACGGCCCCGCCATCGACGCCGACCTCGACGACCTGCGCGAACGGGTCGCCGCCCTGCTGGGACCCACGGCCATCCCCCGCGACGAGCTGGTGCGCGCGACCGGCGCGCGGACGCCGGACGTGCTAGCGGTGCTGACCGAACTGGCGATCGCCGGGCGGGCGGATTTACGCCCCGGAGGGCTGGTCGCGATGGGCGCGGAACAGGCCTGAATTTTTCCACCTCTTAAGAGGTGTGCGTCCAAGCCCTCCTCGGCCCCGTTGACAGCCCGCAAGGTCGCCCCCACTTTCCGCCCCCTTCTTCCAGGGCCGTCCTCCCGGCCAGAGAGTCTTCCCGCCGCATGAACGTCGTCGTTGTCGAGAGCCCGGCCAAGGCCAAGACCATCAATAAATACCTCGGCTCCAACTACGTCGTGTTGGCGTCCTATGGGCACGTGCGCGACCTGCCGCCCAAGGACGGGTCGGTGCGTCCGGACGAAGACTTCGCCATGGACTGGGAGATCGACGCCAAGGCGTCCAAGCGCCTGAACGACATCGCCGACGCCATGAAGGGCGCCGATACGCTCATCCTCGCCACCGACCCCGACCGCGAGGGGGAGGCCATCAGCTGGCATGTGCTTGAGGTGCTCAAGCGCAAGAAGGCGATCAAGGACGCGACCGTCCAGCGCGTCACCTTCAACGCCATCACCCGCTCCGCCGTCCAGGAGGCGATGGACAACCCGCGCGACATCGACATGGAGCTGGTCGAGGCCTACCTCGCCCGCCGCGCGCTCGATTATCTCGTCGGCTTCACCCTCTCGCCGGTGCTGTGGCGCAAGCTGCCGGGCAGCCGGTCGGCTGGCCGCGTCCAGTCCGTGGCCCTGCGTCTGGTCGTCGACCGCGAGATCGAGATCGAGAGCTTCAGGGCCCAGGAATACTGGACCGTCCAGGCCGAGGTCACCGCCAACTCGCCGCCCTTCACCGCCCGCCTGGCCAAGCACCAGGGCAAGAAGCTCACCAAGTTCGACCTCAACAACGAGACCTCGGCCTTGGCCGCGCGCGCCGCTGTTGAAAACGCCACCTTCAAGATCGCCGCTGTTGAGAAGAAGCCTGGCCGCCGTTCCCCGGCCCCGCCCTTCATGACCTCGACCCTGCAGCAGGAAGCCGCCCGCAAACTCGGCTTCTCGGCCACCCGCACCATGCAGACCGCGCAGCGCCTCTATGAGGGCGTCGACATCGGCGGCGAGACCACCGGCCTGATCACCTACATGCGGACCGACGGCGTCGACACCGCGCCCGAGGCCATCGCCGAAGCCCGCGCCGAGATCGGCAAGGAATACGGCGCGGCCTACGTCCCCGAGGCGCCGCGCATCTACAAGTCCAAGGCCAAGAACGCCCAGGAAGCCCACGAAGCCATCCGCCCGACCTCGATGTCGCGACGCCCCGGCGACCTGCGTCTCGAGCAGGACCAGGCGCGGCTCTACGAGCTGATCTGGAAGCGCATGATGGCGTCGCAGATGGAGCAGGCGCGCGTCGAGAAGACGGTCATCGAGATCGAGTCCTCCGACGGCCAGACCGGCCTGCGCGCCACCGGCGAGGTGACCCCCTTCGACGGCTAGCTGGCCGTCTACGAGGAAGGCCGCGACGAGGCGCCCGACGACGAGGAAGGCGGCCGCCTGCCCGCCGTGGTCGACGGCGCTGCCGCCCAGGCGACCTCCGCCAAGGCCGACCAGCACTTCACCGAACCGCCCCCGCGCTATTCCGAAGCCTCCCTGGTCAAGAAGCTGGAAGAGCTCGGCATCGGCCGGCCCTCGACCTACGCCTCGATCCTGTCGACCCTGATGGACCGCGAATACGTCCGGATGGAGAAGAACCGCTTCTATCCCGAGGACAAGGGACGACTGGTCACGGCTTTCCTCGAGAAGTTCTTCGCCCGCTACGTTGAGTTCGACTTCACCGCCGCCCTCGAAGGCCGCCTCGACCAGGTGTCGGCCGGCGACCTGAACTGGAAAGTGCTGCTCCGCGACTTCTGGACCGACTTCAAGGCCGCCATCGAAGGCACCGCCGAGCTGCGCATCACCCACGTTCTGGACGCGCTCAACGAGGCGTTGGGGCCGCACATCTTCCCCGACAAGGGCGACGGGTCGGACCCGCGCACCTGCCCCAGCTGCGGCGAAGGCAAGCTGTCGATCCGCCTGTCCAAGAACGGCGCCTTCATCGGCTGTTCGAACTATCCCGAGTGCCGCTTCACCCGGCCGGTCTCGTCGCCTGACGCCGAGGGTGGATCGGCCAGCGGAGACCGCGAGCTGGGGGCCGATCCGGAAACCGGCAAGGCCGTCCACCTGAAGATCGGCCGCTTCGGGCCGTATGTTGAGACCGCCGCCGACGCCGAGGGCGACAAGCCGCGGCGCTCGTCCCTGCCCAAGGGCTGGTCGCCCCAGACGCTGGAACTCGAACAGGCCGTGCGCCTGCTGAAACTGCCGCGCCTCGTCGGCAATCACCCCGAGGACGGCAAGCCGATCCAGGCGGGCCTTGGCCGCTACGGCCCGTTCATCCTGCATGACGGCACCTACGCCAATGTCGCGGATATCGAAGAGGTCTTCGACATCGGTCTGAACCGCGCCGTCGACCTGCTGGCGGTCAAGCGCGCCGGCGGCCGTGGTGGCCGTGGCGCCGCGACTGAACCGCTCAAGGACCTGGGCGCCCACCCCGAAACCGGCGAGGCCGTGAAGGTCATGGCCGGCCGCTTCGGCCCTTACGTGAAATGCGGCTCAATCAACGCCACCCTGCCCAAGGGCACAGAACCCACGGCCCTGACGATGGACGAGGCGGTGAAACTCATCGCCGAACGCGCCGCCAAGGGTCCCAGCAAGGGCAAGGGCGGTCGCAAGACGGTTCAGAAGGCAGCCAAGCCCAAGGCTGCGGCGAACCCTAAGGCAGCGGCGAAGAAGAAGGCTCCTGCCAAGAAGAAGCCAGCGACGAAGAAGGCAAATCCCTAGCCCGGCCGCCTCAACGCCAGATAGACGCTGTCCTTCCACTCGTCCCCGACGAGCCAGGTCTTTGTCGCGTATCCGGTCCGCTCGAACCCCAGACTCTCCAGCAACCGCAGAGACCGCGCATTCTGCGGATCGGCGTCCGCCGTCAGTGCGTCGATCTCCGGTCGCGTGGCCCAAACGTGAGCGATCACCGCCGCCAACGCCTCGCGGGCATAGCCCCTGCCCCACGCATCCGGATGCAGAATGAAGCCGACATCCGGCAACCGGTAGGACCCCGCCTTGCCGATCACCCGCCCGCCCAGCTCGACGACGAAATCCTCGCTCAACTCCGGGGGCGCGGCGATCATGCCGCCCAGCCAGGCGCGGGTTGTCTCGAGGTCGGGATGGGGCGGGGTCGACCAGTACTCTACCGCCCGGGGGTCGGAGAGCACGGCGTGCATCGCCATCAGGTCATCCGCCCGCGCGCGCCGCAGACGCAGCCGCTCGGTGACCAGTTCGGTCAAACCAGCCGGCTCTGAACCACCGCCGCGCGCACGAAGTCGGCGAACAGCGGGTGGGGCGCGAAGGGTCGGGACTTCAGTTCCGGGTGATACTGCACGCCGATGAACCACGGGTGGTCATCGCGCTCGACCGTTTCGGGCAGCACGCCGTCCGGCGACAGGCCGGCGATCTTCAGCCCCGTGGCCTCGATGGCGTCGCGGTAGTTGATGTTGACCTCGTAGCGGTGCCGGTGGCGCTCGCTGATGCTGCTGGTTCCGTAGATCTCGGCAATCCTGGAGCCCGGCGTCAGGGTCGCGTCGAACGCGCCCAGGCGCATGCTGCCGCCCAAGTCGCCGGCGGCCGAGCGGGTGATGCGCTGGTTGCCCTGTATCCACTCGGTCATCAGGCCGACGACCGGCTCGGGCGTGGGGCCAAATTCGGTGGATGAAGCCTTGGCCAGGCCCGCCTGGTTCCGCGCCGCCTCGATCACCGCCATCTGCATGCCGAAGCAGATGCCGAAATAGGGAATGTTGCGCTCGCGCGCGAAGCGGGCCGCCTCGATTTTGCCCTCGGCCCCGCGCTCGCCGAAGCCGCCAGGCACGAGCACCGCGTGGGCGCCCTGCAGGCGCGCCTCGCACTCGGCGGGATCACCCTCGAAGGTCTCGCTCTCGACCCAGTCGATATTGACCCGCACGCCGTTGGCGATGCCGCCGTGGTGCAGGGCCTCGATGAGGGATTTGTAGGCGTCCTTGAGCACAGTGTACTTGCCCACCACGGCGATGGAGACGTCGCCGTCGGGGTTGAGGCGACGGCGCGCGATCTCTTCCCAGCGCGACAGGTCCGGCTCGGGCGCGTCGGTGACGCCGAAACAGGCCAGGACTTCGCGGTCCAGACCCTCCCGATGGTACTCCAGCGGCACAGCATAGATATCCGGCGCGTCCATCGCCTGGATGACGCTGGATTCCCGCACATTGCAGAACAGCCCAATCTTGCGGCGCTCCTCGGCCGGGATCGGATGTTCGCAGCGGCACAGCAGGATGTCGGGCTGGATGCCGATCGAGCGTAGCTCCTTGACCGAGTGTTGCGTCGGCTTGGTCTTCATCTCGCCGGCCGTCTTCACGAACGGCATCAGCGTCAGGTGCACGAACACGGCGTCTCCGCGCGGCAGCTCCTGGCCCAACTGGCGGATGGATTCGAAGAAGGGCAGGCCTTCGATGTCGCCGACTGTGCCGCCGATCTCGACCAGCACAAAGTCGACGTCGCCCGGATCGGACAGGACGAACTTCTTGATCTCGTCGGTGACGTGCGGGATCACCTGAACCGTGGCGCCTAGGTAGTCCCCGCGCCGCTCCTTCTCCAGGATGGTCTGGTATATGCGGCCGGTGGTGATGTTGTCGCTCTTGGCCGCCGACACGCCGGTGAAGCGCTCGTAGTGGCCCAGGTCCAGGTCCGTCTCGGCCCCGTCGTCGGTGACGAAGACCTCGCCGTGCTGATACGGCGACATCGTGCCGGGGTCGACGTTCAGATAGGGGTCCAGCTTGCGCAGGCGGACCTTATAGCCACGAGCTTGCAGCAACGCGCCAAGGGCGGCGGAAGCGAGGCCTTTTCCCAAGGAGGAAACCACGCCGCCGGTGATGAAAACAAAGCGGGCCATGGGGGGTCAGCTTACGCCCGATTCGCGCGCGCGAATCCAGACGCCCAAAGAAGGTCGGTGGGATGGTCGGTAGGAGGCGGAGGGACCGGCGGCGGGTTTTCCGACGCCGGCCATCTTATTTCTTGGACGCCGGCGCCGGCTGCGCCGGAGCAGATTGGGCCGGAGCGGTCGTGTCGCCGGGCAGCGGCGCCGCCAGGCTGTCGAGCGAGGAGGTGGCCGGAGCTTCCGCCGAGCCCGGCTGGGCAGCGTCAGCGGCGGGCGGCGGCGCGGCGACTATCTCGGCAAGACCATTCAGGTCATCCCCCACGTCACCAACGAGATCAAGGACTTCCTGCGCATCGGTCAGGATGAGGTCGATTTCATGCTGTGCGAGATCGGCGGCACCGTCGGCGATATCGAAGGCTTGCCGTTCTTCGAGGCCATCCGCCAGTTCATCCACGAACGCCCGCGCGGCCAGTCGATCCTGATGCACCTGACCCTGCTGCCCTACCTCGCGGCCTCGGGGGAGCTGAAA
>JANNVY010000153.1:0-10500 GCA_031408375.1 Pseudomonadota bacterium
ATGGTGCCGATGTCGGGGCTGGTCTCAGCGGTGATCACCTCTGGCCAGAAGGGTCCGGCGTCGTAGGAACAGGACGCCACAGTCGATTACGCTGCCCCCCAACCCCGCGGTCGGGCCGCCTTGCTCCCGCCGTTGAATTGCGGTGAAAGTCGCGGGCCCACAGGAGTATGCAGCTTGCGTAGTGTAATCGCCGCGGCCGCCGTCGCCGCCGCCCTGCTCGTCGCCACGTCGGCCAGCGCCGCCTCTGAACAGACCCCGTGGATCGGGGTTAGGGGCAAGGCGCTCGACACCATCCAGACCCGCGACTGCGGCGCGGCCCGGTGCGAGGCGGCCAGCGCGGCGGAGCGCGCCGCCCCGCCGGTCAGCGACCTCGAGGCCCAGATCGCCTACCAGCGCGGGGTCTATTCCGGCGCCGCCGAGCACTGCGGCCTGGACGGCCAGGCCCGTAACTACGCGCCGATGATGGCCTGGTGGCGCACGACGCGGCACATGAACGTGCGCCAGATCGCCCTGGTCGGCGCCATCCACGACATCGCCAAGGGCATGGCCAAGACCGCCATGGGCCGGATCGGCGCCTGCACCACCGAGACCAAGGCCGATATCGATCGCCGTCTCGACTTCCGCGCGCCGGCGCCGCGCTGATGGGGCTGGACGGCTACATCGGCCTTCTGGGGGCGGCGCTGATCCTGGGCGCCTATGCCGGGGTGCAGATGAAGAGGCTGGACCCGCACGACCTGCCGGCTCTGTTGCTGAACCTCAGTGGCGCCAGCCTGGTGATCGTGTCGCTGTTCTTCGAATTCAACCTGGCGGCCTTCCTGCTGGAGGTGGCCTGGGTCGCCATCGCGGTGGCGGGCCTGTTCGGCTGGCTCAGGAAGCGGCAGCAAAAACCCGAAACGCCGCCAGCACCTGCTGGTACGCCAGACGCTTGAACGGCACGACCAGGTCCATGACCTCGGAATAGTCGGCCCATTTCCAGATCGAGAACTCCTGGGGCGGGTGGGCCTTCAGGTCGACCTCTGAGTCCTGGCCTTCAAACCGGTAGGCGAACCATTTCTGCTTCTGGCCGACGAAGCCGCGTTTACGCATCTTTCCGGCCAACACCTCGGGCGGGAAGTCGTAGGTGATCCAGCCCTCGGTCTCGCCCAGGGGGCTGACCGACGTGATCCCCGTCTCCTCGCGTAGCTCGCGCAAGGCTGCTTCAGCCCAGTCCTCGCCCGGGTCGACGCCGCCTTGAGGGAACTGCCAGTCGTGGGGCGGCCGCGTGCCGGAACGCTTGCCCAGCCAGACGCGGCCGGCGTGGTCGAACACCACCATGCCGACGTTGGGGCGGTAGAGATCGAGGTCGAGCGGGTGGAGCAGCTTTTCAGTCACCGCTTGGCGATAGCAGACGCGGGCGCGAGTTGCAGCCCGCGACTGTTGACGCCCGACGCCCAGCGCAGGGCGATGTCGACCGTCACCGGATAGGCGAAGCCGGTTCCCAGCGCCGAGCCGTGCGCCTTGGCGGTGGCTTCCAGGGCGTTGAACTGGGCGACGATGGCTTCGGGCGTGGTCTGTTCGTCCACCACCGTGGCGGCCGATGCGCGGGCCCAGGCGCCGCCACGGGTGCGGGCCGATCCATCGTCGAAGAAGGCAAGGCCGCGGCTCTTGAGCGCGGCGGAGAAGGCGCCCATCCCGGGGTCGGAAGTGACGAACTTCTCGCCCAGGTAGTTGGTCACGCCCACATAGCCGACGGCGCGGCTCAGCAGCCACTCCATGCGCCGGTTGATCTCGGCGGCGTTGGAATTGGCCAGCAGGGTGTAAGGGCCGGGGTCGTTGTCGGGATAGTCGACCGGCTCCATCGGGATCTCGAGCAGCACCTCGTGGCCGTTGGCGCGGGCCAGGTCGATCCAGCCCTGCAGGCCCTCGGCGTAGGGCACGAAGGACAGGGTCACCTCGGCGGGCAGGCGCTCGATGGCGGCGCGCGTGGCCGCGGCGTTCAGGCCCAGGCCGCCGACGATCAGCGCCACCTTGGGCTTGCCGTTGGAGCGGAAGGGCCGGGCGTAGGCCGAGAACGGCGTGCGGCCGTCGGGCGCGATGGTCGGCAGCGGCCCCAGCGGACCGGGCTGGACCACGCCGGCCAGGGGCGCTGCGGGCAGGGGGTCGGTGGGCGCGCGGCGCGTCACCGGCATGGAGGACTGGGCGACCGAGGCGGGCGATCCGCCGGGGATGCCGTCGCCGTCCGGCAGGGTGATGACGGCGGTGCCCTGGACAGGCGGGGCGTCGGTCAGGTCAAAGCCCGGGACGGTGACGTCCTGGCCCATGCCCATGTTGTCGAGCGTGAAGACGTCGGCGCCGGTGGCCGGCACGACTGCGCCGCCGGGGCCGGCCGCGTTCGGGCGCTTGATCGAGGCGGTGATCGAGGGCGCGCCGGCGAAGGGATCGCCGGCGACCAGCACCAGGGTCGTGGCCGCGCCGAGGAAAACAACGGCCGCGCCGGTCATCGCCACCCAGGGCTTCTTCACCAGCTCCAGCAGGGCGCGCGGATTGAACCGGCCCCCAGTCTGGGGAGCCTGGACGCCGACGAAGGCGGGCTGGCGTTTGGCGAACATGGACGGGCGACCAGGGGCTAAGCGGACTGCAAGCCGGACGCACCTCGCCCGACCTTTCCCCTCACCCTCGCCCGCGCCGGTTAAGAAAGACTAACGGGGTCTCCCCTTCTCGCTTGCGAGAAGGCAGGGACCCGCCCCGGAGCGGCGCTTGCCGCGCAGGGATAGCGGGAGGAAGAGCCGCAGGATGAAACGCGACCGCACGGTGGCGATGTCGCCGGGTCGGCGCGAGCCGCCGGCTCTACCCCCACGCAAGAACCTGCGGCGCAATGCGCCTCCGGTGCGTGGGTTCCCTCCTTCTCACAGGTGAGAAGGGGCGCTTTATCCTATTTCTTCGGCGCGACCGCGCCGCCGGGAGGCGGGGTGCTGGGGCGGTACGGCTGGGGCCGGTCGGGGATGCCGGGGGCCGAGGCGGTCGCCGGGGCGGCGGTCGCGGGACGGCGGCCCGGGATGGTGGTTCCCAGCTCGGCCAATTTCACCTTGGGCACGGGCTTCAGCGCCGCCAGGTTGCCGTTTACCGCCAGCACGTCGAAGGCGCGGGCCAGCTGGAAATCGCCCTTCTTCGGGTCGAAGCTCTCGGGCGGATATTCCGACGGTTCGTGGGCGCCGCGACGGGTGCGGCCCTCGTCGGCGTTCAGCGCATTGGCGAAGGAGGCCTCCGAGAACTGGAAGCGCGCCGAGGCCAGGCGCTCGGCCTGCTCGCGGGTCAGCGCGACCTCAAGGTCCGGCTCGATGCCGGTGCGCTGGATGGAGCGGCCCGAGGGCGTGAAGTAGCGCGCGATGGTGATCTTGAGCGCCCCGTCGGCGCCGCCGCGCAGCGGGATGACGCTCTGCACCGAACCCTTGCCGAAGCTGGTCAGGCCCACGACCGTGGCGCGCCGCCGATCCTGCAGGGCGCCGGCGACGATCTCGGCGGCCGAGGCGGAGCCCGGATTGACCAGCACCACCATGGGCAGGCCATCCAGCAGGTCGCCCGGCTTGGCGTTGTAGCGTTCGATGTCGTTGGGCTGGCGGCCGCGCTGGGTGACCACTTCACCGCCGTCGAGGAAGGCGTCGGCCACCTGGACCGATTGCTCGAGGATACCGCCGGGGTTGTTGCGCAGGTCCAGCACCAGGCCCTTCATGCCTGGGTTTTCGCGACGCAGGGTCTCCAGCGCCGCCACGGTCTCGCGGCCGGTGTTCTCGTTGAAATTGGTGATGCGCAGGACGCCGTACTGGCCCTCCATGCGCGCGCGCACCGATTTCACATTGATGATCTCGCGGGTCAGCTTCAGGTCGAAGGGGTCAACCCCTTCGCGGGCGATGGTGATGACCACGTCGGTGCCCGGCGTGCCCTTCATGCCCTTGACCGCTTCCGACAGCGGCTTGCCGATGACGCTCGCGCCGTCGATGGCGGTGATGTAGTCGCCCGCCTGGACGCCGGCGCGGCCGGCGGGGGTGTCGTCCATGGGGGTGATCACCTTCACCGCCCCGTCCTCGGTAGTGACCTCAAGTCCAAGGCCCCCGTAGGCGCCGCGCGAGGTCTCGCGCAGCTGGCGGAAGTCATCCTGATTCAGATAGTTGGAGTGCGGGTCCAGCGACGCCAGCATGCCGTTGAGCGCGGCTTCGATCAGCTTCTTGTCATCGACCTCGACGACGTACTGCTGCTCGACGATGGCCAGCACGTCGCCGAAAAGCTCGAGCATGCGGAAGGTTTCGGCCTTGGGCGCGAAGGCCGCGGAACCCGCGAAGGCCATGACGCCCGCGCCGAGCGCGACGGCGGAAACGAAGCCGGACAGAAACTGGCGCATCAAGTCCTCATGTCCCGGAACCGGCCAATTGCCGGATTGGGGAATTCCATACTGCAAACAACACACCGACAGCGGCTGAATCGTGGCCGCCCGGCATCAGCGCAACATCAAATCAGCCTTGGGGCCGCGCGTCGAGCCAGCGCGAGGGATCTACCGGCGCGCCGTCACGCCGAAGTTCGAGATAGAGCTCGTCGGAGCGGTCCCTCGCCTTGCCCATGCGGCCCACCGGTTCGCCCGCCGCGACGCGCCGTCCGGTCAGGCCCGTGACCTCGTCCATGCCGGCCAGCACCACCCGATAGCCGCCGTCCAGGCGCAGGATCACGACCCCGCCCCAGTTCTTCAGCGGCCCAGCGTACTCGATCATGCCGGCGGCCGGGGCCAGAACCTGGGCGGCGGGGCCGGGGCGCCAGGCCAGACCGTCCGAACGCGACCCGCCCGTTGCCACGCCAAAGCGGCGCACCAGCTGGCCCTGCACCGGGGCGGCCAGGCTGGTCGGCGGAGTGAAGCGGGGGGCCGCGGCCGCGCGGGCGTCGAGATCGCCGACCAGACCGGGCAGGGAGGCGGCGCGGCGGGCCAGGGCCTCGACCTCGCGCGCCACGGCCTCGGCCTGGGCGTTGTAGCGGCGCTCCAGCGCGGTCTTCTGGGCGATCAGCTGCTCGGCCTGGGCCCGGCGTTCGGCCAGCTCGCTCTCGGTCAGGAACAGGGCCGCGCCGGCGAGCGCCGCGTCGCGCCGGACCCTGGCCACAGCGTCCAGTTCGCCTTGAAGGGCTGCCGCCCGCCTTTGCAGCTCAGGCGCCACCGCGCGCATCAGGATGGCTGCGCGCACCGCGTCATTGGCCGACCTGGGCGAGACCAGCAGCGCGGGCGGTGGGTGGCGCGAATAGGTCTGCAGTGCAGCCAGCAACCGCCCTTGCCTCTCGCGCTCGAGGTTCATGTGGCCGTTCAGCGCCTGCTCACGCCGGGACAGGGCCGAGAACCGCGCCCGCTGGGCCAACGCCGCGCCCTCGTCGGTGGCCTGGCTGCGGGCCAGGATGATCAGCCGCGCGCGCAGCCGCTCCACCTCGCGCGCTGCGGCCTGGGCATCGGCGCGCAGGGCGTCGCGCTCACGGGCCTTGTCGCGGCGCTCCATCTCGATGGCGAAGCCGTCCTCGCGCTGCCCCCAGGCGGGTGCGGCGGCGAAGGCGAGACTCAGGGCGAGAAGGACGGCGCGGCGCATGGGCCTCATTACGCTGCTTCCCCTATCGTTTGTCATCCCGGAAGCCGCGTAGCGGTTGTCCGGGACCTCATGAGCGATCAACGTGTCGCGCAAACCGAGGTCGCATGAGGTCCCGGCTCTTCGCTTCGCTACGGCCGGGATGACAAGCCGTGGGATGGACGGACTATTCCGGCTCCCAGCCGCGCCAGAGCAGCAGGCCAATGCCGATCATCCAGGCACCCTGGCCCAGCGCGGTCAGCATATAGCCGTGGACGGAGAGCGCATCGGAACCGCCGAAGGCCAGCAAGGCGCCGAGGCCCGCCGCAACCACCAGGCCCAGCCAACCCAGCACGCGCTCGCGCTTCATCGCCATGAAGCCCAGCGACCAGATCCCGATCGCGGCGGCGGAGGCTGCGGAAAACACCATGGCCCAAGCCTGGTTGAGCTTGTGGGTGTAGCTCATCAGCTGCGCAAGGTTGGCGCGCCCGGCGGCATCGGCGCCGGTGTAGGCTTCCATCAGCGAGGCCTGGACGAAGCCGCTCATCAGGGCGGCGTTGGTCACCGCCGCGCAGGCGAAGGCGTAGAACACCAATCCCGCCAGCGCCGACGGCCGCCCGAATCCGTTCCGCCGCGAGAAGTCCGCCATGCCGAACAGGCTGAGCGGCAGGGCTGTAAGCGCGATCCCGTGCGCCAGCCGCGTCATCATCGCCTGGGCCGCGAGCTCGGAGGCCGGGCCGTCGAGATGAATGCCCTGGGGGTGAATCGTCATGGTGACGATGAAGCCTGCGGCCCCAAGGATCACGGCGGCGCCGCTGATCCGGCCGGAAGTTTTTGAGCTCATCTTCTTGTTCTCCCTATCGAGCGCCCGAGCTTGCCCTCGCGCGGCTCGCAGTTCCCGAACTATTGAATCATTTCGTTCGGAATCGAACCAAATCAGGGGCTATGTTCAGGAGTCTGGAGGAAACTCGATGATCGCCACGGATCCCCGCGTCCGGCGCACCCGCGAGCGGCTGCGTGACGCCCTGGTATCGCTGTCGCGCGAGAAACCCTATGACGAGATCCGGGTCGCCGACCTGCTGGCCCGCGCCGACGTCGGGCGCGCCACCTTCTACGCCCACTATCGCGACAAGGAGGACCTGTTGATCAGCCTGTTCCTGGGCATGATCGACCACTTCGAGCGGATCGGACTCGCGGAAGAGCCGGCCGCAGTCCTGCCCGGCGCGCGCCAGTTGATGCGCCACTTCCATGAGGCCAGGACCTTCGCCCGCGCCATGTCGAGGGCGGGCAAGATGGAGGTGCTGATGCGGGCCTGCGAGGCGCGGTTGCGGCGCGGACTCGAGGCCCGGCTTCCGGCGAGCTGCAATCCGCCGCCGGCCATGGTCGCTTCGGTCGCGGCGGGCGGTTTCACTACCCTGGTGACCGCCTGGATGACCCAGGGCCATGTCACTCCGCCGGACGAACTGGCCGACGCGCTGGAGGCCCTGATCGGGCCGGGGGTAAGGGCCGCGCGAGGCGTGCTCTAGCATTGCAGTCGCGCTGGCGTGGCCTTTCTGAATCGATGGCTGGCCATGGTTGGGACGGCATGGGATTTCGAGGTCATCGGCTGGTCCCTATGGCGAAGAGCCCATCAAGCCATCGCGCGACAGGCTCGCATCCAGACGCGACCACAACCGCAATGCTACCCCGCCATGGTCGCGATCAGGCGGGCGTAGAATTCGGCCGAGCGTTTCAGGTTCGCGATCGATATCCGCTCGTTCACCCCGTGCATGGTCGCCAACTCCTCTGACGTCAGCATGATGGGCAGGAAGCGATAGACGTTGGGCGTAAGGCGCGTCATCGACCGGCCGTCGGTGGCCCCTCGCGTCAGGCCCGGGATGGCCGGCGCACCGGTCGCGGCGCGGGCGACGGCAGCGAGCTGGTACCAGCTTTGGGTGTCGGTCGCCGCGATGGGCGAGGGGTCGCTGCCGCCCGGCATCCAGCTCAGCGTCACGGGCAGGCCCTTCACCGCGCGCCGGGCCCGTTCCATCACCGCCTCGCGGCTGTCGCGCGGGTGGATGCGGTAGTTGATCAGGGCCGTGGCCCGTTCGGGCAGCACGTTCTCCTTGGGCGATCCCTCCAGCATGGTCGGCGCGATGGTGGTGTGCAGCAGGGCCGCGCCATCGGGCGAGGCGCCGGCCTTGGTTGCGATCAGGGGGCCGAATAGCCAGTCGTTGGCGATGATGGCGCGCTGCAGGAAGGGCGCGTCGCCCGACAGGGCCCGGATGGAGTCCGCGCCGGGGCCGGTGAACAGCAGCGGGAAGGGGTCGGACGCGATGTGGTCGATGGCGCGGGCCAGGACGTGCACGGCGGTGTCGCCCGGCGGGGCCGAAGAGTGTCCGCCCGGCGCCCGGGCCTCGACCTTCAGGGTGGCGTACGCCTTTTCGGCGATGGCGATGAAGGCGATGGGGCGGCCCATCACCGGATCCTCGGTCAGGCCGACGCCGCCCTCGTCGAGCACGAATTCCGGTTTCACGCCCCGGCCGGCCAGAAGGGCGGCGGCGGCCGCAGCCCCCGTGCCGCCGGCCTCCTCGTCGTGGCCGAACACGAGATAGACCGTCCGCTTCGGCTTGAACCCGCTCCCGGCCAGGGCCTCGACGGCCTCCAGAATGCCGACCAGCGATCCCTTGTCGTCCATCGACCCGCGGCCCCAGACCACGCCGTCGACGATACGGCCCTCGAAGGGCGGCTGTCGCCAGTCGCCCAGCGTCTCGGGCACGATGGTGACCACGTCCTGGTGGGCCATCAGGATGAGGGGCTTCAGCGCCGGGTCCGACCCCGCCCAAGTGTAGATCAGGGTGTGACCAGCCACGGTTTCGCGCGTCGTGGCGGCGTGGGCGGCGGGATAGGTCGCGACCATCCAGGCCTGCAGGCCGTCCCACTGGGCCCACTGGTTGAGGCCGGGATCCTGGTTCGACACGGTCTGGAAGCGCACGGCCTGCGACAGCCGCCCCGCCGCCGCGGCGCCGTCGATAGGGACCGGCGCAGCCAGGGTCACCGGGCGTTCGTAGCTCGGGGCCTCCCAGGTGACGGCTCGGATGAGCACCAGGATCACCAGGCCCGCGAACAGGATGCCCAGGCCCGCCAGGCCGCGTTTGGCCACCTTCATGATGAGCAAGATTTGTCCCCCGGCCGGTGGGCGCAGCTTAAGCCCACTCCGGCCGTGTTGACGAGAGCAGGCGCGCCCGGCGGCCTGGCTCCCGCCAATCGCCTGAATGGCTCAGCTTGAGGGCTCGTTGGCCGTATGCGAGGCTCAAGCGTGCGCTCGCTTTGGGATATCTTTCTGCGCCTGGCCTTCCTCGCCGCCCTCGGCGTGATCGCCTGGTACGTGGTCGACGCCTACGTCCCCAGCCGCCACCTGCCCTGGAAGCCGGTCGATCTGACCCAGCCCGCAGGCCTGGCCACCGACATGCAGATCCAGGAGCTGGCCACCAACCGCGACGCCTGCATCCAGGCGCTGCACGAGGCGGGCGTCGAGGTCGTTCCGGCCGAGGACATCGACGGCCCCGAACCCTACTGTCAGGTGCGTCACGCCGTCCGGATCAAGTCGGGCGTCACCTCGCTGGCGCCCGATGACCTGGTGATGAGCTGCCCGCTGGTCGCGGCTTACGTCGTCTGGGATCGCCAGGTGCTGCAACCCGCGGCGCAGGAGACCCTGCGTTCGCCGGTGACCGGCATGGTCAGCTACGGCGCCTATGCCTGCCGGCGAATGTACGGCGGCGCGGACTCCAACCCGTCCGAACACGCGCGGGCCAACGCCCTGGATATCGGCGAGTTCAAGCTGGCCGACGGCCGCCGCATCAGCGTGCTGGAAAGCTGGCCGACAAGCGGGCCGGAAGCCGACTTCCTGCGCCGGGTGCGCGAAGGCGGCTGCCAAGTGTTCCGCACCGTACTGGGTCCCGACTACAACGCGGCCCACGCCAACCACCTGCATTTCGACATGGGGAACTCGGACTATTGCCCCCATGGCCCGGCGACGGTCGCACCCGCTGCGCCGTCCGACACCCTGCCGCCGCTGACATCCGAGCCGCCCGCGAAAACCGCCGACGCCCCGACTGATTCGATTTGACCGTCGCCGAAGGGGAAGGCACTACTTTCGGCGCGATCCTACGCTTGGCTGCCGACGACCGGACCAAAGGCCCCTCCAGGGCCCCACTCCACGAAGCTGCTCCTGGACTGGATTGTGAGGGCCGAAGGGTTCGTCCGCGGTTCTGGAACGGCTAATTGGAGACGCGAAATGGCGACTGGCACGGTCAAGTGGTTCAACACCACCAAGGGTTTTGGCTTCATCGAGCCTGAAGGTGGCGGCAAGGACGTTTTCGTCCACATCTCGGCGGTTCAACGCGCCGGCCTGCAGAGCCTCAACGAGGGTCAGCGGGTCAGCTACGAAGAGGAAAACGAGCGCGGCAAGACGGCGGCGGTAAACCTGCAGCCGCTCTGAGCTTCGGGTCAGCGCGAAATTCAGACGGGCCCGGGGCCGACCCCGGGCCCGTTTTTCATGATGGGGATCAGGCTGTCGCCGCGCCGGTCTCGGCCGTGGTCTTCTTTGCCGCCGAGCGCTGCGCAACTGCCACGCCGACGAGCGCGATCACGCCGCCGAGGCCCTGGATCAGGCCGACCGGCTCGCCGAAGATGGCCCAGCCCAGGCCCGCGGCGACCACCGGCTGGACGAACACCACCACCGAGGCCAGCGCCGTGGGCAGGCGGCCAAGGGACCAGGCGATGGCGCCCTGGCCGACCACGTGCACCACGCCCAGCGCCGCGCAGGCGCCCCACCCGGCCAGGCTGTCGGGCCGCAGGTCCTCGCGCAGCACCAGCGCCGCCACCAGCAGCAGCGGCGCTCCGATGGCGGTCGACCACAGCATCACGCGGGTGGCGTCGGCGGCCTGCCGCG
>JANNVY010000154.1:0-2744 GCA_031408375.1 Pseudomonadota bacterium
TCGAGGTCGGCCTTGTTCAGCGGGCGGTCGTCCGCAGCCTTGTCGGCCATCTCTACTGCTCCATGCGAAGGGGAGCGTTCACCCCCGAACCGCCTCAATCCGACCCGGCGCTCACATGGGCCGGTGCGCGCCGGTGTGCAAGGGGATTAGCGCCAATCCCCGGCGCTGGCCTGCCACAGGCTGAGCGCCGCGATCGCCGCCGTGTCCGCCCGCAGGATGCGCGGGCCCAGGCCGGCGACAGTGACGAATTTCTCGCTCCGCAACCGCCCCCGCTCCTTGTCGTCGAACCCGCCCTCCGGCCCGATCAGCACCGCCCAGGCCCCGACCGCGCCCTTCAAGGCCTCCAGCGCCGGGCGCGCGCCGCCGCCCTCATCGCAGAACAGCAGGAAGCGCGAGGCGTCCCAGCCGTCCAGCAGCCGATCCAGTTTCTGCGGCGCGACCACCTCGGGCACGTCCATCCGGCCGGTCTGTTCCGCCGCCTCGGTGGCGATGGCTTGCAGGCGGTCGACGCGGGTGTGGTCGGCGTTGGTGCGGTTGGTGATGACCAGGCGCACGCGGCGGCAGCCCAGCTCGGCGGCCTTCTCGACGATAGTCTCCAGCCGATTGCGCTTCACCAGGGCGACGATCAGGTCGAGATCGGGCGGCGTGGTCTGTTGGCGGGTTTGCTCCTCGAGCGCCAGGATGGTGGACCGCTTGCCGGCCTCAGCCAAAGTCGCCCGCCACTCGCCGTCGTGCCCGTTGAAGACCAGCAAATCGTCGCCGATTTTCAGGCGCATGACCTGGGTCAGATAGCGCCCCTGATCGGAGGTCGGCTCGACGCGGCCGCCCTCGGCCAGGGGTTGGTCGACGTAAAGGCGGATCACAGGCTGAAGGCTCCCAGGCGCGTCTCGATCAGGGTCAGGCCGGCGAACTGTTCGTCCAGGTCCTGATAGTCGTCGCTGCTCTCGGCCATGAAGGCGACGAAGGCCTCTCGGCTGTCCCAGCGGTCGATGGTGATGAACTCCTCCGGCCGTTCTTCCGAGCGCATCAGCTCGGTGCCGAGATAGCCTTCGGCGCTCATGAACAGCTGCGCCCACGGGCCGGCGGGGCCGCAGGCCTCGGTGAAGGCGTCGGCTTGACCGGGGCGGGTCGTGTAGGTCCAGACGATGGCGTACAAGTTCGGCTCTCCCTGCGCTTGCCAAGGTGGCGCACATTGCCGAGGTTGAGCCCATGAGCAAGGTCAAGGATTACGACGAGCGGCTGCTGGTGCTGCAAACCGCACTGGTGAAGGCGCAAGCGTGGGCCATTGAGAAGGGCCTGAAGGTCCTGATCGTGCTGGAGGGCCGCGACGCCGCCGGCAAGGACGGGGCGATCAAGCGCATGACCGAATACGCCTCGGGCCGAAAGACTCGCGTGGTCTCCCTGCCCAAGCCGACCGAGCGCGAACTGGGCGAGTGGTGGTTCCAGCGCTATGTGGCCCAGCTGCCCGCCGCCGGTGAACTCGTGGTCTTCAACCGCTCCTGGTACAATCGCGGCGGTGTCGAGCGGGTGATGGGCTTCTCCACGCCCGAGCAGCAGGAGCAGTTCCTCAAGGACGCGCCGGCCTTCGAGACCCTGCTGGTCGAGAACGGCATCCTTTTCCTCAAGCTCTGGCTCGACGTCACCAAGGACGAGCAGGCCGAGCGGCTGGAGGCGCGCCGCACCGATCCGCTGAAGGCGCTCAAGGTCAGCCCGCTGGACGCGGTCGCCCAGGAAAAGTGGGACGCCTACACCCATGCCCGCGACGAGATGCTGGAGCGCACCCACTGCAAGGCTGCGCCCTGGGTCTGTGTCGCGACCGATTCCAAGAAGGCGGCGCGGCTGGCGATCCTGGCCCACCTGCTGCACCGGATGAAGGCGCCGGGTTCAGCAAGAATCGAGAAGCCGGATCCGAAGGTGCTCTTCACCTTCGACAAGGACGCGCCCACCGACGGGCGGCTGTTCCGCTGAGTCCCGCTTGAAACCCACGGACCGCCTGTCGCCCGCCGAGGCGCGCCGCATCGCCATCGCCGCCCAGGGCCTGACCCTGCCGCGCCCCAAGACCGCACCCGGCCGCGCGCACCTGAGGAAGGTGTTCGACCATACCGGCCTGATCCAGATCGACTCGGTGAATGTGCTGGCGCGCTCGCACTACCTGCCGGTGTTTGCGCGCCTGGGCGCCTATGAGCCATCGCTGCTTGAGGAGGCCGCCTGGGGCTCGCGGCGGGTGCTGTTCGAGTACTGGGGCCACGAGGCCTCTCTGATCCCCGTGCACATGCAGCCGCTGTTTCGCTGGCGCATGGAGCAGGCGCGGCGCGGCGAAGGCGTCTGGTCCGGCGTCCGTAAATACGGCGAGGAGAACCAGCCCTTCATCCGCAAGGTCCTGGCCGAGGTCGAGCGGCGCGGGCCGATCAGCTCGGGCGCCCTGGAGGAAGCCGGCAAGGCCAAGGGCGGCTGGTGGGGCTGGTCCGACGGCAAGCGGGCGATGGAGTGGCTGTTCTGGGCCGGCCTGATCACGACGCGCACCCGCAAGGGCTTCGAGCGTCAATACGACATCCCCGAACGTGTCCTGCCCCGCGCCATCGTCGACACGCCCGACCCTACAAGAGCCGACGCCCAGCGCGAGCTGATCCGCATCGCCGCGCGATCCATGGGCGTCGCCACCGAAACTGACCTTCGCGACTATTTCCGCATGGGCCCGCAGGAGACCCGCGACCGCATCGCCGAGCTGGCCGAGGCCGGCGAGC
>JANNVY010000155.1:0-2138 GCA_031408375.1 Pseudomonadota bacterium
CTCGGTCCATGTGCTGGCGCTGTCGGCCACGCCGATCCCTCGCACGCTGGAGCTGACCCAATTCGGCGACCTGGAGGTCTCGCGGCTCGACGAGAAGCCGCCGGGCCGCAAGCCGGTGGCCACGCGCGCTATCCCGACCGCCCGCATTGGCGAGGTGGTGAACCGGCTGCATACGGCGTTGGCCGGCGGAGCCCAGGCCTACTGGATTTGCCCGCTGGTGGCGGAATCCGAGGTCAGCGACCTGCAGGCAGCGGAGTCCCGCGCCGCCGATCTGAGCAAGCGCCTGGGCGCCGGTATCGGCCTGGTGCACGGGCGGATGAGTGGGCCGGAGAAAGACGCGGTGATGACCGACTTCTCGGAAGGCCGCATCAAGCTGCTGGTGGCGACCACGGTTGTGGAAGTCGGCGTCGACGTGCCCAATGCCACCATCATGGTCGTCGAACACGCCGAGCGCTTCGGCCTGGCCCAGCTGCACCAGCTGCGCGGCCGCGTGGGCCGGGGGGCGGCAGAGAGCGCCTGCCTGCTGCTTTACGACGGCAAGCTGTCGGAGGCGGCGACCACGCGGCTGGACATCCTGCGCCGAACCGAGGACGGCTTCGAGATCGCCGAGACCGACTGGGCGTTGCGTGGCGGCGGCGACCTGTTGGGCCTGAAGCAGTCGGGCTTTCCCGACTATCGCATCGCCGACCCGGTGGCGCACCGCGACCTGCTGTTCGCCGCCGCCCAGGATGCGCGCATGCAGCTGCAGCGAGACCCGGGGTTCAAGACCGAGCGCGGCAAGGCGCTTACCGTGCTGACCGAACTGTACGATTGGCGCCCGGACCGTACCGACGCGCCGGCCTAGGGCCGCCGCGTCCCGACCATCGCGCCCGTCCTCGCCTGCGCGTCCGCCTCAATATCCGCATAGAACAGGTTGAACGGCTTTACCTTCTTGCGCTCTGCCCACGACCCCGAACGCTTCAACGACCCGGACTTCGGAGTCGAGGTCATCAGGATGCCGTTCTGGCATCGGGCGCTGACCTGCCGAGGCGCGAAGGCGGGGCGCGTGCCCCACTCCAGGCCGGTGGCATTGGCGGCGCCCAGGTTGCGGCGCGCCGGCGCCAGTTCGTCTGTCTCGGCCCCCAGCATCGGGTTCACGCAAAGGGCGGTACGATTCTGCATGGGCTGCAGCGAACCGTCAGCGGCCCAGACCAGCGCGCGGCGGACGCGGATCCCGGCGCCGTCCGGGTCGGCATCGGGCTCCTCGGCCCAGGCCACAACGCAGCCGGTCTGCACCGGGCCCTGGCAGGCCGGGATGGGGGCGGTCGCCCCATAGCGATCACGCGGCACGACGATGTCGATCAGATATGCGCCGGCCAGACGCGCGCGCAGCTCGGGATTGGTCGCCACCTCCTCGCGCAGCAACCGGTCGACCAGCAGGCCGCCCTGCTCGACGCCCACGATGATGATCGGCCGGCCACGGTCGTAGTGGGCCAGCCAGTAGCGGAAGGCGTCACGGACATCCTGGTAAGGGAAGGCGCGGGCCTCGCGGGCGTCCTCGCGCTGGGTCGAATGGGCGTAGAGGCTGGCCTGGCGATAGCGCGGTGCGAACACCCGGCCCGCCCGCAGGAACGGCCCGGCGTAGTTGGGAGTGGCGATGCGCTGGAGGAACGCCTCGCCCGCCGAGGCGCCCACCCGCGCGTTCCAGCGATGGCCGCCGTCATAGCTGGTCGGATGGACGAAGAAGACGTCGGCCGGAGGGTCGGCGCTGGCGGGCTTCGTCGGGTCAGCCGGCAGCAGCACCCAGGCGTCGCGCCGGGCATAATCGGGGGCCGGCGGCGGGGTGTAGATCTGGAACGGGACCTTGGGGTCCAGACTCTTGAACAGGATGTCGTCGCGATAGATGAAGGCCGCGATCGCCATGACGCCGATCAGCCCCAGGAAGGCCCAGCCGACGCTTCGCTTGAGGTTGAAAGGCGGTGTCATCAGCGCCAGTGCTTGTCGATCCAGGTGGCCGGCTGGATCCGCTGGATCGGAAACAGCCAGTTGCGAATCTTCTTGAACGGCCGCTCGAGCGGCCTGGAGCCGATCTTGTTGGGCCGTTTCCACCAGCCGACCGCCGCCTCGGGCGGATTGGGCGCGCCGTGGAAGATGATGAT
>JANNVY010000156.1:0-2944 GCA_031408375.1 Pseudomonadota bacterium
TCGCGTCCGCGCGGGGCGCCGGTGCCGACGAAGATGGCGTCGTAGTCCATGGCCAGCAGGGCCTTGAGGCTGTCGACGTTTTCGCCCAGACGCATCTCGGGGCCGAGGTCGGTGATCCAGGCCACCTCTTCGTCGATGACGCTTTCGGGCAGGCGGAAGCGAGGGATCTGGCTGCGGATCATGCCGCCGGCGCGCTTGTCGCCGTCGTAGATGGTCACCTCGTAGCCCAGCGGCGCGAGGTCGCGCGCCACGGTCAGGGAGGCGGGGCCGGCGCCGACACAGGCGACCTTGTAGCCGTTCTTCACCGTGGCCGGTCCCGGCATGCGGGCGGAGACATCGCCCTTGTTGTCGGCGGCGACGCGCTTGAGCCGGCAGATGGCGACGGGTTCTTCCTCGATCCGCCCGCGACGGCAGGCCGGTTCGCACGGCCGATCGCAGGTCCGTCCAAGGATCCCGGGGAAGACGTTGGACTTCCAGTTCAGCATATAGGCGTCGGCGTGACGCCCCTCGGCGATCATCCGGATGTATTCGGGGACCGGCGTATGAGCCGGGCACGCCCACTGGCAGTCGACGACCCTGTGGAAGTATTCGGGCGCTTCGGTGTTGGTAGGCTCCAAGCCGTACTCCTCCCCCCGTCGCCCCAAGCGGGGACGTGGCCCCAAATTCGGGCGAGGTCGGGATTACTCCCCGGCCGCGTCGCGCAGGGCTTCGAGACCAACGTTAGCCCTGAGTTTCCGCGCGCGCCAGCGTCTTGCTCGCCGGGGAGGCTAGCGCTCCTTCGCAGGTTGCGGCTAGGCTCGCCGGGAGGGGAGAACGCCATGACCGAAACCGCCGCCTACACCTTCCGCGACCCAAGGCCCCTGGGCGGGGCGGTAGTCGCCTGGATGTACGTCTATCTGGTCGCTACGGTCGCGAACCTGGCCATGGTCGGCATTGAGGCGCAGGCCCTGATCGGCGGAGCGTCGGGCGGGGTCGACGGCGGCACGGGTGTCGCCAGCCTGGACGGGCTCGTGATGGTGACGCGTCTGGCATCGGTGGCCATGTACGCGACCTCCGGCTTCCTGTTCCTGAAGTGGACCTACCGGGTCGTCGCCAATGCACGGCTCTTGAACCCGGCCATGAAGGCCAAGCCAGGCTGGGCGATCGGCTGGTATTTCGTGCCCATCGCCTTCCTGTGGAAACCCTTCGGCTACTTCAAGGAAGCGTGGGGCGTCAGCCACAACCCGGCCTCGCCGGCCATGGTCTACACGCCCGCCATCCTGCGCTGGTGGTGGGCGCTGTGGTTGATCTCGATCATGGCCAGCAACATCGCCGGAAGGCTGTCATTCATGGGAACCGACGCCGAGTTGCTGATCGCCTCGGACGTGTTCGAGATGATCTCCGACGGCGTGGGCATTCCGCTGATCCTTATCGTGGTGAGGATGGTGCGCACGCTAAGCGCCAAGCAGTTCGAGACCCGCTCGGCAGGTAGCGCCGACGTGTTTGCGTGAAACCGCGCGGGTCGGTCCGCTGGTGTTTTCAAAGCCCAACCGAGGCCGCGACGGAGAAACCCTAAGGCGCGCCGACGGCCTGCAGCTGGCCGGTGGGCAGGCCGAGCTGGGCCATGCGCCGCTTCAGCTCCGCCTGGCGCGCCGGCGTCAGGCCCGGCGTGCGGGCGAGCACCGCGGGATATTTCCCGTCGGACGATGACGCGATCATCCAGCTGTAGTCGTCGGCGCGGTCGATGACCCAGTAGTCCTTGCGGATCAGCCCCCCGAAGAAGCTGGCCTCGAACTTGGCCCTGGAAGAATGGCCCAGCAGGCGCGCATCGGTCTGAACCACCTCCAGCGGACCCGTGCGCGATCCCTTGCGGCAGTGCTGCGCGATGGCGAAACGGTTGGCCGCCTTGCGGGTCCACACCTGATAGGCGGCGTAGCAGTTCTTCTGCCGGTCGTTGGGGGTCCGCAGGATCTCGTACCAGCGTCCCATGAAACGGTCGACGTCGAGCGACTTGGCCGGCTCCGGCGCGGCGGCCGCGGCGGGGAGGGCCAGCAGGGAGGCAAGGGCGAGGGTGAGCAGGCGGCGGGACATTGCGGAAGCTCCGTTCGTTCGCCTGCCTCTACGGCCAGGCGCCGAGATTGGATGAACCGTTCGGCCCGCGCCCTCGTATCGAGACCTGTTGCACAGGAGCGCGCCATGGGCCTCGTCACGTCCGCCATCCACGCCTTGCAGGACCAGCCGATGCCGGACTTCGTCACCCGTCCCGCGATCGGGATGCTGGTTTCCGGCGCCCGCAAGCGCCTGAACGAGGCTCCGGCCAACGAAGCGGACTTCGCCCGCGCCATGACTGAGCGACCGGTGGCCGAGCATGCGGATGCGGCGAACGCCCAGCACTACGAACTGCCGCCGGACTTCTTCCGCCTGATCCTGGGGCCGCGCCTGAAATACTCGTCCTGCCTCTACCGGACCGGGTTTGAGCGCCTGGCCGAGGCCGAGGAAATCGCGCTCGGCGAGACCTGCGTCCATGCCGATGTCCGCGACGGTCAGGCCATTCTGGAGCTCGGCTGCGGCTGGGGATCCCTGTCGCTGTGGATGGCCGAGCGGATGCCGAACGCGAGCATCGTCGCGGTGTCCAACTCCGCCTCCCAGCGCGCGCACATCGAGGCCCAGGCGGCGCGACGGCGACTGACCAATCTGACGGTCATCACCGCCGACATGAACGACTTCGCCATCGACCAGACCTTCGACCGCATCGTCTCGGTGGAGATGTTCGAGCACATGGCCAACTGGCGCGCCCTGCTGACGCGTGTGCGGGGCTGGCTGAAGCCGGATGGCCGGCTGTTCATCCACGTCTTCACGCACAAGACCGCGCCCTATCGTTTCGATCTCGACGACGAGGCCGACTGGATCGGCAAGTACTTCTTTTCCGGCGGCGTGATGCCCAGCCATGGCCTGATCGCCCAGT
>JANNVY010000157.1:0-6534 GCA_031408375.1 Pseudomonadota bacterium
CCGGCGTTGGCCCAGGAGACGATGCGCGCCAGGGGCTCCAGCCCGCGCTTCCTGGCCTCATCGGCGCTCATCAGCACCAGCGCCGCGGCGCCGTCGTTCAGGCCCGAAGCGTTGCCGGCGGTGACCGAGCCTTCCTTGGCGAAGGCGGGGCGAAGGGCCGCCATGGCCTCATAGGTCGAGCCGGCGCGGGGGTACTCGTCCTTGTCGACGACGGTGTCGCCCTTGCGGCCCTTGACGGTCACCGGAGCGATCTCTGCGGTGAACTTGCCGGCGCCCTGGGCGGCCTCGGCCTTGTTCTGCGAAGCGGCCGCGAAGCGGTCCTGGTCCTCGCGGGTGATCTGCCAGCGGTTGGCGATGTTCTCGGCCGTCTGGCCCATGTGGTAGCCGTGGAAGGCGTCCCACAGGCCGTCCTTGATCATGGTGTCGACGAAGCCGAGGTCGCCCATCTTCTGGCCGTTGCGCAGGTTCGCGGCGTGCGGCGCCTGGCTCATGCTTTCCTGGCCGCCCGCCACTACGATCGAGGCATCGCCGTTGACGATCTGCTGCATGCCCAGCGCCACGGCGCGCAGGCCCGAGCCGCACAGCTGATTAAGGCTCCAGGCCGGGCTTTCCTGCGGGATGCCGGCGGCGATCGAGGCCTGGCGGGCGGGGCCCTGGCCGGCGCCGGCCTGCAGCACCTGGCCCATGATCACTTCATCGACGTCCGAGGCCTTGATCCCGGCGCGCTCGACGGCGGCCATGATGGCGGTCTTGCCCAGCTCGTGGGCGGGCAGGCTGGACAGTGCGCCGAGGAACGAACCGACCGGCGTGCGGGCGGCGGAGACGATGACGACGTCGGTCATGACGATGGACTTTCTGTCATTGGGGAGGCGCTCACGGGATCAACGTCACGGGAGCCATTTCGGGGCGCCATATGCCTGAATGAACGCCGTTCGTCACGTGCTGCGGCGCCAAAAACTCGCCCGGCGGGCGAAAGCGCAACACCCGGTAGGAACTCTTGAACGGTTGCGGGCTTATGCTGCGGGTCGTGGCTCCCTAGGTTTTCAGAATGAAGCACCTATTCCAGCCGAGCGAGGAAGAGCTCGTCGAGCACTACCCCAACCACCATGAGCGGCGGGCGGACATGATCGTGCACGCGACGGCCATCGGCGCCGCGGTGGTGGGCGGTTCCTTCCTGGTGGTTATGGCCCTGATCAAGGGCGGGCTGAGCCTGGCGTCATCGACCGCCATCTATGCCATCTGCCTGCTGGCCATGCTGATCGCGTCCAACATCTACAACCTGCGCAAGGCCGGACCGGAGCGGCGGCTGCTGCGCCGGCTGGATGAAGCCGCGATCTTCCTGCTCATCGCCGGCTCCTACACCCCCTTCACCACCCAGCGGTTCGACGAGCCCTGGAACATCGCCATGACCGCCCTAGTCTGGACCGTCGCCCTGGGCGGCGTGATCGGCAAACTGTTCTTCCCGCGTGTGCCCGAGTGGCTGTGGTGCGTCGTCTATGTCGCCTTCGGCTGGCTGGCGGTGCTTATGCTCAAGCCCCTTTTGATGGGCGTGTCGGCCGTCGCGCTCGTGCTGCTGGCCGTCGGCGGCCTGCTCTACACCGCCGGCGTGCCCCTGTTTCTTTGGCAGAAACTGCCGTTCCGCCGGGCCATCTGGCATGGCTTCGTGGTCGCCGGCGCCACCGCCCACTACATCGCCGTCCTGACCGGCGTGGTCCTCGTCGGGGCCGCCGTCTAGCCGGTCGCGCACTGCGTGCTGGCGCGACTCTCCCGCACGCGCGATAATGCCGCATCGCAACAAGGCGGGGAAAACCGTTGACCGAGCCTCAAGGAGACAGCGCCGCCAAGCCGGAAGGCGAGCGCGTCGTCATCAAGAAGTACGCCAATCGCCGTCTCTACAACACGGCCTCCAGCTCCTACGTCACGTTGGACCATCTGGCAGATATGGTCCGCGAGGGCGTCGACTTCGTGGTCTTTGACGCCAAGACCAACGAGGACATCACCCGCTCGGTCCTGACCCAGATCATCTTCGAGGAAGAGAACCGCGGCGAGAACCTGTTGCCGATCCAGTTCCTGCGGCAGCTGATCGGCTTCTACGGCAACAACATGCAGGCGCTGGTCCCGACCTATCTCGAGATGAGCATGAACGCCTTCACCCAGCAGCAAGAGCAGTTCCGCAACAAGTTCGCGGGCGCCTTCGGCACGGGCGGCACGGGCCTGCCCGGCAAGGGCTTCTACGACGAGCAGGTGCGCCAGAACCTGGCCATGTTCGACCGGGCCATGAAGATGTTCACCCCCTTCGCCTTCGGCAAGGCGGACGATCCCAAGCCGGCCGCGGAAGCCCCGCCCGCAGCCGAAGACGCCACCCTGACAGCGCTGCGCAAGCAGATGGAAGAGATGCAGCGCCAGATCGAGAAACTCGCCCAGAAAGGATGAGGTTCGGCTGATGAGCGATCCCATCGACCCGATCCGGCGGCCTGTCTCCGCCCGTCCGACCCGCCGGGGCGGCGCTGACCGTCGACAGGACGGCGAGGGCCAGCCGAGGCCGGACATGATGTTCCCGGTGCCCACCCCGGAACGGCACGAGCCCGATCCCCCTGCACCGCCCTCCGATTCCGCCTTCAATGCCCAGGTCATGGGACAGGGCGAGCAGAAGCGGGGGCTGAAGGGCGGCAAGGAAGTGCTGGAAAAGGCGCGCGGCGCCTATCTCGGCGCGGAATACTCCGGGGAGGCCGACCGCCGCCCACCGGTGGGCATCATCAAGAAGACCGAAATCTAGGCGAGCGCCAAATCTAGGCGAGTCAGGCGTTTCCAGTTAAGCGCTTGCCATGGCCTCACACGCTTCGAAGACCGTCATCTATTCCGCCCTCGCCGGCAACGCCGCGATCGCCGTGACCAAGTTCGCCGCGGCGATGTTCACCGGCTCGTCCGCCATGATGTCCGAGGCGATCCATTCCTTCGTCGACACCGGCAATCAGCTGCTGCTGCTCTTCGGCCTGCGCCGCGCCGCCAAGCCGCCCACCGCCAAGCATCCCTTCGGCTACGGGCTCCAGCTGTACTTCTACACCTTCGTCGTAGCCGTCCTGATCTTCGGCGTCGGGGCCATGATCTCGATCCTGCATGGCATCGAGAAGATCCAGAACCCGCACCCGATCGAGCACGCCTGGGTCAACTACGTCGTGCTCAGCCTCGCCATCCTGTTCGAAGGCGCCGTCTGGATCGTCGCGCTCAAGGCGTTCAACCAGGAGCGGGGTCGCAAGTCCTGGTGGTCGGCGGTGCGCAACTCCAAGGACCCTACCATCTTCACCGTGCTGTTCGAGGACACCGCGGCCCTGCTGGGTCTGATCACCGCCCTGATCGGCGTGTTCCTGAGCGAGCAGATGAACCTGCCTGTGCTGGACGGCGTCGCCTCGGTCGTGGTCGGCGTCATCCTGGCGGTTACGGCCGCCTTCCTCGCCTGGGAGAGCCAGAGCCTGCTGACCGGCGAGGCGGCCAGCCACGACACCCGCATCGGCATCAACCGCATCGCCCGCGCCGAGCCCGGCATCGCCGGCCTGAACCAGGCCCTGACCATGCACTTCGGCCCCAACGACGTGTTCGTGGCGCTGAGCCTGGATTTCGTCGATACCCTGACGGCCAAGCAGGTCGAGGAAGCGGTCACCCGGCTGGAGCAGGCCATCAAGGCCGAGCACCCCGATGTCACCCGCATCTTCATCGAGGCCCAGAGCTTCGACGCCGACCGGCGCGGCCGCAAGCTGGTCGAGGACAAGCGGCGCGAGCGGGCCAAGGACGTCCCCTAGGCGTCACAATCCTTACCCTGTGGGTAAGGTGGATCGGCGCGGCACGCGCCGAGACGGATCGGGCGCGGCGGCAGCCGCGACGGCACAATCCCCTCAACCAGATCGTGCGGCCAGTCTTGAACCGTCAGGGCGCCGACCGCGCTTATCGCGCGGCCCGATCCGTCACGATGCTGCGCATCGCGCCACCTTCCCCCCCGGGGAAGGAATTAGGTCTATGCGCCCCCGGAGTGGCCCGGCCCTTGCTTGAGGATCCGGTGACCACGATCAGACCGGGACCGGGCCCATGGCCAACGCACTCACCCTCGCCGTCCGCAGCTTCGACGTCCTCGTCGTGGCGCTGATCTTCACGGCCTTCAGCTGATACGAAAAAGGGGCGCGTCGTGACGCGCCCCCTCAGCCGTTCTGCCTTGCAGGACCGGCTATTCCGCCGGCGCGGCGAAGTCGAAGTCCTTGCGCGCGGTGATGATGGTCACGATGAAGCCGGCCAGCACGTCCAGCAGGGTCATCATGGTGATCAGGAAGAAGACCGAGGTGGCGAAGGCCGGCACCAGCAGGAACTCCACCAGGCAAACGATGAAGACGATCATCGACAGCGAGTGATTGACGATGGCGACGCGGCGGCTGGTGGTGGCCTTCAGCAGTTCGAAGAACAGCATGAACAGCGACAGCAGGATCAAGAGGTCGCCGCTGGTCAGGGACCAGGACGCGCCCGACGCCATCGGGATCGAGAACAGGGTCTTGGTCAGTTCGGCGTTGGTCGAGGTCGCCGCCCCGCCAGCCATCTTGGCCACCGCGATGAGGTTGTAGAGAATTACCGGGATCGCCAGCAGCGGCAATGCGATGAACATCGGCGTGTTCTCCCCAATCAGGCGGTCCGGAACCGCCGCGTAAAAGCTCTACGGTTAATATCGCCGTTCCCTTGAATGCGCCAGCAGGCGATCCGGTTCAACCGATCTCGCCCACACGGCGAAGCGCGGCGAAAGACGGGCTCGCCGGTGCACGGAAGCGCTTGACCGGCCGGGCCCTGTGCTAAGACACGGGTAATGACGAGTCTGGATCTCGAGCGGTTGATCGCCGGCTGGCGCGGCCCCGTGCTGGCGGCCTTTGTGGCGCTCGTCGCGTGCCTGCCCGGCCTGATCGCCATGCCGCCGCTGGATCGCACCGAAGCCCGCGTCGCCCAGGCCACCGCCCAGATGCTGGAACACGGGGAGTGGACCGAGCCCCGTTTCCAGGACCGCCCCGTCCATAATTTCGGCCCCGCCGTTCACTGGCTGCAGGGCCTGAGCGTGGCGACGACCTCCAGCGAGGAGGCCCGCGCTATCTGGGCCTATCGCATTCCGTCCCTGCTGGCCGCCATGCTTGCCGCAGCGGCGGCGGCGGGGGGCGCCCGGCATTTCTGGGGCAATCGACAAGGCGCGGCGGCCGGCGTGGTGCTGGCATCATCGCTATTGCTGTCCACGCAGGGGTTCATGGCGACCGGCGACGCCCTGCTTTGCGCCCTGGTCACGCTGTCCATGCTGGCCCTGTCGCGCCTCTACGCCGCGGGCCGGGAGGGAGAACGGCTGGAGCGGCGCTGGAAGCTGATGTTCTGGGGCGCCATCGCCGCCTCGATCCTGGTCAAGGGCGCCGTTGGTCCGCTGATCGTGGGCCTGGCGCTCGCGACCCTGGCGATCTGGGACCGCAAGGCGGGGTGGATGTCGCGGCTAGGCTGGGTCTGGGGCCTGATCCTGATCCTGGCGGCGGCCGGACCCTGGGCCATTGCTGTGACGGTCGCCAGCGATGGCGACTTCTGGCGCGGGGCCATGAGCCAGCTATGGCAGGCGCTGGGAGGCAGCGGGCGATCCCTCGGCTGGCCGGGCTATCACCTGGCGCTCTCGCCCCTGCTGTTTTTCCCCGGTTCTCTGCTGATGATCGCCGCCGGCGTCGCGGCCTGGCGGCGCCGCGACGAAACCGGCGTGCGCTTCGCCCTCGCCAGGCTGCTGCCGGCGTGGATCCAGTTAGAGCTGACGCCTGGCAAGCTGCCCCACTACGTGTTGCCGCTCTTTCCGGCTCTGGCCTGGCTGGTGGCCGCAGCCCTGTCGCAGAACCTTTCGCGGGCGGCGCTGTGGGGCGGCATCGGGCTGTCGGCCGTTGTCGCCCTGGCCTGGAGCGGCGTCGCCGTCTGGCTGCTCGGACAGTACGGCGACCCGTCCGACCAGATCTACGTCTCGATCGCCATCGTCTGCCTGCTGGCCTCGGTGTTCATTGGCGCATGGCTGATGCTCCAGCGCGAGGTGATCACGGCGCTGATGCTGACCTGTGCGCTGGGGGTGCTCGCCCACGGCGCGCTGTCGGCGGGGCTCGTTCCCCATCTGAAGCAGCTCTGGCCGACCCGGACCCTGGTGCGCGTGCTCCACCGCGCCGAGCTGGATCCCCGCCAGGGGCTGGTCCCTGGCCCTGTCGCCATCGTCGGCTTCAGCGCCCCCAGCGCTGTGTTCCTGCTGGGTTCCGGAACTGAACTGGGCGACGCCGACGCCGCCGCCCGCGCAGTCAGCGACGGCCGACCCGCCGTGGTCGAGGACCGCTCCCGCGACGCCTTCAACCGCGCCCTTGCCGGCCTCAGGGCGAAGGCCGCCCCTGTGGCGACCGTGAAGGGCTATGACTATGTGCACGGCGAGCCCATCTCCCTGACTGTCTATCGCCCCGGCCCCCCAAGGAGCGCCAGTTGAGCCGTCTCATCGAAATCGTCGAAGTCGGA
>JANNVY010000158.1:0-4079 GCA_031408375.1 Pseudomonadota bacterium
AGATCGTCGGCGCGGTCGGAGTGATCGGGCCGACACGGCTGAACTATGCACGGGTGATCCCGTTGGTGGACTACACGGCCCGGGTTCTGGGCCGGATGCTGGACGGTTAGGGTATTGAGATGAGCGACGAACATGGCCCAAGTGGCCGAGATAATGGCGCGCCGGATGAAGACGGCTTTGACGCCACAGACGAGTTCCTGATCGACGACGAGACGCCGGAACAGGCGATCGAGCGGCTGACGGCCGAGGCCGAGCAGTGGAAGGACGCGGCGCTGCGGGCCAAGGCGGAGGCCGAGAACACGAAGCGGCGGGTCGAGCGCGAGCTGAACGACGGCAAGGCCTATGCGATCACCAAGTTCGCGCGCGACCTGCTGGGTGTGGCCGACAACCTGGGCCGGGCGCTGGCGGTGACGCCCGACGAGGCGGCGGACCCGGCGCTGAAGAACCTGGCGCTGGGCATCGAAATGACCGAGCGCGAGCTGATCGCGGCGTTCGACCGCAACGGGCTGACGCGCATCCACCCGCTCTCGGGCGAGAAGTTCGACCCCCATGTGCACCAGGCGGTCAGCGAGATCCCCGCCGAGGGCGTGGCGCCCGGCGCCGTCGCCCAGGTGATGCAGACCGGCTACGAGCTGTTCGGCCGTGTGCTGCGCCCCGCCATGGTCATGGTCGCCGCCAAACCGGCCGCCGCCGCAACCACGCAACAGGAAGGCGCCGGCGCCTACGCCAAGGCCGCGAGCGCCACGGGCGATGCGATGGACCGCAAGGCCTGAGGCTGGGGCGGGCGTGGTCAGGAAGACCTGGCCACGAAAGACACGAAACGCACGAAAGGGGCCGCGAGAGCCAGGCGCGTTACGCCTCGAAGTTCGACTCAATTGTCGACGCGCGCTTGCGCGCGTCAGTAGAGCCGCAAGGTGATCGCCACGGAACCCGACAGGCGCGACCTGTTCGCGTCGTTCGTGTCTTTCGGGTCTTTCGTGGCCAGATCCTTGCGACGCCGGGGACTGCTCAGCCGTCGGCTACAGCAAGTCCGCCGGCGCAACCGGCTCAGGATCGGCCGCGCCGGCGTCCTTCTTCGGCGCCTATCGCAGGCCGGCCGAAACGCCCTGACCACCCGACTGGCGGGCGGCGACGATCATGGGCTTGATGCTGGCCATGGCCAGGCGCTCGGCATTGCGGCGGCAGGCGCGCTCGGCCTGGGCAAAACGCAGGCTGGAGGCGTCGTCGGCGCAGACCCGGCGGGCGGCGTCGCGGATACGGCGCTGGGCCAGAGTTTCGCCCTCGGCGCTGGCGAGGTTCAGATCGTACACGGAAATGCGCTCGACGCGGACGTCATCGGCCGAAGTGGCGGCCTTGGCGGCGACGGCGGGAACGAGGGCGGCGACGGTCAGGGCGGTGAGCAGGAAACGGCGCATGGGGGAGACTCCAATGATCGCGCCCTCTGGGGGGAGGCGGGGCGCGCTGGAGCCTATGAGGCCGCGCCGTGACGCTTGTTTTGCTGCGGCGCAACACGAATGCGAATTGTTGGCGTCGGAGATGCGACAGTCGCCTTCCCCGACGCCCCGTGGACCACGCCCCTAGACCGAAGTCCGACCTGATTGCATCAGGTCGATCGCTCCAGTCCCTTGTGTGGTCACATTTTCTGGCGGCGAACCGGTGTCCACTTCGCCGGAAAATGCTCCAGCGGGCGCCCTCACTTCAGGTAGCGTTTGAACCAGGCCTTCGAGCGCGCCCACGCGTCCCTGGCTGCCGCCTCGTTGTAGGTCGGGCGGTAGTCGGCGAAGAAGCCATGGTCGGCCTCGGGATAGACGATGATCTGGCTCGACGTGTTGCCGGCCGCCGCCAGCGCCGCGCGCATCTGATCGACGGTGGCGACGGGGATGCCCTGGTCCTTGCCGCCATAGAGTCCCAGCACGGGCGCCTTGAGCTTGCCGGCGATGTCGACGGGGTATTTGCGCGTCGGGTCGGAGGGCGGCGGATCGGTGGGCTTGGGCGGAGCGGGGGGGACCATGCGGCCGTAGAAGGCGACACCCGCGCCGATACGCGGCTGTTCGGCCGCCGACATCCAGACCGGCGTGCCGCCCCAGCACCAGCCGGTGATGCCGCTCTTGCCCTTGGAGGCGAACTTCTGCTTGCCCAGCCAGGCCAGGGTTGCGCCGATGTCGCCGTGGACCTGGGCGGCCTTGGCGGTGGCGACGATGGGGCGGATCTGGGCGTAGTCGGTGAGCTGCGACGGGTCGCCGGCGCGGTAGAAGAAGGCCGGCGCGATGGCGACATAGCCCTCCTGGGCCCAGCGGCGGCACATGTCCTTGATCCAGGCGTGGATTCCGAAGATCTCGTTGCAGACGATGATGGTCGGGTAGCGCCCCGGCTTGTCCGGACGGGCCATGTAGGCGGGCATGGGCGCCGACGCGCCATTGGGGATCATCACCTCTTCGATCTTGAGACCCGTGTCCGGCGTGATGATCGGCTCGGCGTTGGCGCCCAGCGCATAGGCGGCGTAGCCGGTGAAGAACATCGACCCCACCGCGGCGCGGCGCGACAGCTTCAGATCATCGGCCGTGGGGCCTTCGGGACGGGGCAGGTAGTTCATCGGGCAACCTCACTAGATCAGCGGCGGCGGATCAAACCCCGCCCTGCGACCGGCGTCCATACATCCGCGACGGAGAACCGGACCAATCAGGCCAGTACGGCTCGACGCAGCGTAAGGTTCAGTCGACCGCCGCCGGGGATGAGGGTGGATGATCCCTCCAGGATGCGATCGATGCCGTGGCGGGCCAGGCGGGCGGGGCCGGCCAGGGTGCAGATATCGCCCGAGGCCAGGCGCACCGTCGAGGTCTTGCCGCCATCAGCCGGGCCGATGCGGAAGACGCCGGTGTCGCCCAGGGAGATGGAGACGACCGGGAACGACAGGTCGCCCTCGTCGCGGTCCTGGTGCAGGCCCATCTTCGCGGCGCCGCGGTAGAGGTTGACCAGGCACGAGGTCGGCGGCTCGGCGCCTCCGCCGTGGGCGCTCCACAAGTCCAGCAGCACCTGCGGCATTTCCGGCCAGGGCTTGCCGGTGACCGGGTGGGTCGGCTGGTAGCGGTAGCCGGCCCGGTCCGAGACCCAGCCAAGCGGCCCGAGGTTGCTCATCTGCACGGAAAACGGCCTGCCGCCGGGAGTTACGGGGCTGTGAAAGGGCGCGCCGGCCACCGCCGCCAGCACGGTTTGCGCAAGGCTCGCCTGGGCCTGGCGGTCGAGGGCGGCCGAAAAGAGCGAAAATCCATCCATCTGAATCGCTTAGATCGTTCCCAGCTGGGGCCAATCAACCCTCAATTCCGTAGGGCTTTGCCCTTGCACGCCCCCCCAAGGTTCCCATATCCGGGCCATCCCGACGTTCTCGACGAACGTCTTTTTAAACAACGTCCACCATCAGGGGACGGACCGGCCGCGGCGCTTGATCAAGAAGGTCGCCAGTTCCGTCCGCCTACAGGAGCTACGAAGACAGGCCCATGAGCAAAATCATCGGTATTGACCTCGGCACGACCAACTCGTGCGTCGCGATCATGGACGGCAAGGCGCCGAAGGTGATCGAGAACGCCGAAGGCTCGCGCACCACCCCGTCGGTTGTCGCCATCACCGAGGACGGCGAGCGACTGATCGGCCAGCCGGCCAAGCGCCAGGCGGTGACCAACCCGACCAACACATTCTTCGCCATCAAGCGCCTGATCGGCCGCAAGTTCGATGACCCGATCGTCGGCAAAGACAAGGACATGGTCCCCTACGAGATCGTCAAGGGCCCGACCGGCGACGCCTGGGTTCGCGCCCACGGCAAGGACTACTCGCCCCAGCAGATCTCGGCCTTCATCCTGCAGAAGATGAAGGAGGACGCTGAAGCCTTCCTCGGCGAGAAGGTCGAGAAGGCTGTCATCACCGTCCCGGCCTACTTCAACGACGCCCAGCGCCAGGCCACCAAGGACGCCGGCAAGATCGCCGGCCTGGAGGTGCTGCGGATCATCAATGAGCCTACGGCTGCGGCGCTGGCCTATGGCCTGGACAAGAACGACGGCAAGAAGATCGCGGTCTACGACCTGGGC
>JANNVY010000159.1:0-6171 GCA_031408375.1 Pseudomonadota bacterium
CCGAACCTCGGAAGCTGGGTGTCCCAAAGGTAGCTGTCCTTCGCGCCGACGGGCGCGTTTTCCACCACCGCCTTTGTCAATTTGAGCGTAGCCATTGATAGACCCCGACACGGGGAATCTACGGCCGCCCCGATCTCCCGATAAGCGTCCGATTAGCGATCAAAGTCAATCAGGCAGCACCACGCGACATCAGATGAAATCCTAGCTTACTGAAAGTGAACGCGAATTTGGATAATGCAGCATCTGCTGACATCAACTGCAAAGCCTTGTTCGCAATGAGGAGGTCAGCGGTTCGATTCCGCTCGGCTCCACCAGCCCCAACCAGGGGCGGTAAACCCCAAGCAAATCATAGCTTTGAGCCGGTGCCCGTTTCGGCCGTGGGCTGCAGTTCAGTGTCCGTGACCTTTCGGCCGACCAGGGCGCGGGAGACCGTCGTTCCTCGCGTGGGTGAAGCAGGGCCTAACGATCCGCCGGCATCGTCCCGGCGTTGATGGCGATGCGCCCCAGTAGGCCCTTGACGATCAGGTCCAGCGCCGAGCCCTCGGTGTAGTCGCCGGCGGCGACGAAGTTCACCCGGTCTTCGGAAATCAGGCGGTGGATCTTGGTGTGGTCGCCGGGCTCGTTGCGCGGGTCATAGACCGCGATCGAGAAGCCGCCCTTGGTGTGCATCATCTTCATGGTCGGCACGTCGGTGTCGCCGTCGCCCAGGAAGATCATCCGTTCGAAGGGGATCGGCCGGTCGTCGTCGGGCATGAAGCGGTTGATCGCCTCGTGCTCCCAGTTGTTGTGCACACCCTTGTTTATACGGAACAAATACTGGGTCTTGGTGGTGTAGTTTATGCCCACCGCCGGCCACACGGCCGCGCCGTCCTCGTCGTAGACGAAGGCCGAGGCGAAGACGTGCTCGAACTGAGGACAGATCGGGCAGCCCTCGATCATCTCCTTGATGCCCGACGAGATGATGTAGTGGTCGATGTCGAGATTGTACTGGGCGCCGAAGGCGTTGATCCGCTCGAACCAGTTATCGTCGCCCAGCAGCCCGTCGAACAGCAGCACGTCGCGGCCATGCTCGGCGAAGGCCGTGCGCGTGACCGCCATGCCCTTGTCCTTGGCGGTCTTCAGCATCAGCTGCATGTACATCAGGATGTCGTCGCCATCGGCCTTGATGGTCTCGGGCTTGACCGTCTCGGCCCAGAACTGCGTCGGCGTCATGCCCAGGGCCGGGATGAACGACGTCTCCTGCATGTTGCCGCGCGCGAGCGTGCCGTCGAAGTCGTAGATAAGGGCGGTCTTCAGGGGCTTTGAGGTCATGCCGTTGCAGCGCCGGGTTGGAGGTCAAGCTCGGGAGGCGCCGCCCCCGTAGCCGCCCGCTCCGGCAGGTGCAATGTAAACGTCGCGCCGGCGCCCGGCTCGGATTTCAGCTCGACCCAGCCGCCGTGCAGTTCGGTCAGCGCCTTGACCAGGGCCAGGCCCAGGCCCGGGCCGCCGCGATCGCGGGCCACGAAGCGGTCGAAGACGTTGGCCTGCTGGTGGTAGGGGATGCCGCGCCCGGTGTCGCAAACCTCGACACGTATCTCGCCCTGGCCGCGGGTGGCCTTCAGCGTCACCTGGCCGCCCTCGGGCGTGGCGCGGGCGGCGTTTTCCATCAGATGGTCCAGCGCCTGGGCCAAGCGGCGTTCATCGGCGCGTATGACGCCGACGTCGGCGGCGCACTCGATGATTGCGCTGGCGTTCTTGCCCTTGAGCAGGACCTGGGCGCGTTCGGCGGCGGCCTCCAGGGCGTCGCAGATGTGCGTATCACCCAGGCTCAGCGCCATCTCGCCGGCGTCGATCTGGGCCATGTCCAGCACGTCGTCGATCGAGCGGGCCAGTTGGGTGGCGGCCGTGCGCACCGAGGCGACGTGGCTCTGGGCGCGCTCAGGGATGCCCGGCGTGGCCTGCAGCAGTTCGGCGTAGCCCAGGATGGTCGTCAGCGGGGTGCGCAGTTCGTAGGAGACATTGCCGACGAACTCACGCTTCAGGGTCTCGGCCTCGCTGAGCGCAGCGGAGCGCTGCACGAGCGCCCGCTCCAGCTCGCGCCGGGCGGTGACGTCGCCGAACCCGATGAGGGTGGCGCCGTCCGGCAGCGGCCGGGACTGCCATGAGAAGGTGCGCCCGTCCGCCGTGCGCGCCTCGCCGGTGACGGCCACGCGCGACTGGGGATCGGGGTCGGTCACCCGGCCCTTCAGTTCGGTCCAAAGCTGCGGGTCGTGGATCAGGGGGGTGCAGAGCTGGCTGACGCCCGCGAAGTCGCCCGCGTCGGCCAGCTGGGCGGCGGTCGCGCCCCACAGCCGCTCGAAGGCTTCGTTGTGCAGGCGCAGGCGACCGTCGGAGGCGAACACCGCGATGGCGTCGTTCAGCTTGTCGAGCGTGGTCTGCTGCACCTGGATGAGCGCGTTGTACTGGGCGCGCAGGCGCAGCTCGCCGGTGATGTCGGAGAACAGCAGCAGGATGCCGCCCATCGGGTGGGGCTGGCGCACCACGCGCAGGGTGCGGCCGTCGGGCAGGGTCCACAGGTCGTCGGGCGCGATCTCGGTGGAGCCGTAGAAGTCCAGCTCCTTGGCCTTCCACTTCGCGTACTCGCCGCTCTCGGGCAGGCGGCGGCGCTGGCGCAGGCGGTCCAGCCACTCGCCATGGGCCGGGCGCTCGGCCAGCCAGGCGGGGTCCAGCCCCCAAAGCTCCTCGAAGGCCTTGTTGTTGTAGACCAGCCGCTTGGACGGCCCGAAGATGGCCACGGCGTCGGCCAGGTGGTTGAGCGTCTCGTCGTGGGCGGTGACGTGGCGCGACAGGTGCTCGCGCGTCTCCTCGGCCTCGGTGACGTCGATGGCGATGGCCCCGGCCTCGTCGCCGTCCCCCACCGGCTCGGCGGTGACGCGATAAGCGCGGCGCTTGCCCTTGACCGTCACCCAGCGGAACGCCTCGCGCCGCCCGCCCGCGGCGATGGCCTCGGCGGCGACGGCCTCGGCGTTGCGGTCGAAGGACAGGTCTCGCGCGATGGCGTCCTCGACCGAGGTCGCCTCCGCGGCCTCCAGCCAGGCCTTGTTGGCCCAGACGATCTTGCCGTCGCGGCCCGCGACCCACGATGGCGCGGGCAGGCGGTCGGCCATTTCGGCGAAGCGGCCGCCGATGGGGGCGGCGGCGACCGGCGCGATACGGATCCAGGCCACGGCGCCGGCGGAGCGGCCCTCGACATTCACCGGACCGCCCTCGGCCTTGACCGTCATCTGGAAGGACTCGCCCTTGTCGATCAGGGCCTTCAGCCGCACCGCATGCTCGGGCGCGGCGGCGGCCAGGGCCTGGAGGAGGGCGGCGGGATCGGCGGGGTCGGTCCTCAGCGCGCCGGCGGCCTGGGCCAGGGCGTCCTCGCCCGACAACAGGCGGACCTCATCGCCTTCCACGGCGATCAGGGCGCCCTCGAAGGCCGAGGCCGCGGCTTCGGCCTCGCCCATGGCGCTGTGGGCGTCGGCCAGCTGGACTTCGAGCTCGCGGGTGCGGCCCTGCACCTGCTTGCGGAACCGCCAGGTCCAGACCAGCGTCGACAGCGCCAGGGCGATCGCGCCCGCCGAGGCGGTGTATGCTAGGTCGGTTGGGCCCATTGCGCCGCGCGCCGCCTGGGCGCGCCCTCCGTCCGAATCACAAAGCAGGATAGCCTCAACCGTCCGGCTTGTCGGCGATCCCGCCCGCGCCGGTGTGAGACGCTGCCTGAGACTCATGACCGCAGTTCGATATCCCATCGCCGAAAACGCCGAGGCCGCTCTCGGCGCACCGCTTGGCCGGGCGGCGCGGGAGCGAGAGGCGCGCGAGATCGTGGGCGACGAAGTGGTGTTCACGACCGAACAAACCGGCCCTGGCTTTGCGACCGAGGAGGCCGCTACGCGGGCCTGGCGTGGTCGCGTGGACGGCGAGGCGGGCGGCGTCGCGCTCGACGACCGGTTTTGCGTCTTTCGCGAGGTCATGGCGGAGGGCGCGGGTCGTCCGCCGCGACCGCAGAAGCCCCTCCAGCGTGGCGGCCGCCGATGGCCCCAGCCGCGCCCCGCCCCGCCCGCCGTGGTCTGGCGGCTGTCGGTGAGCTACTGGCGCCTGGCCACCGCCCAGGAGATCCGCCTGGACCAGGCCCGCCAGGCCCGCCGCGACAAGGCGGCGGCCGCCCTGACGCCCGACCGCCTGCGGGTGCTGGCCCACCACCCGCTGCGCCCGTTCAAGCCGCAGCAGCCGTTGGACATCGGCCTGTTCGAGGTCCGCGCCCCGGAAAACACCGCCGAGATCCTGCCGGACGAATGACGCGGCGACCGGTCGTCCCTATCTAGGGGGCCATGCACCGCTACACCGCGCTCGCCGCGCCCGACATCGACACCTTCACCGCCCTGGCCGAGGCCGCCTATGAGCGCCTGCCGGCCGAATTCCGCGCTGCGGTGGGAACGGTCGTCTTCCGCGTCCAGGACTTCGCCGACGAGGAGACCCTGCGCGAACTGGGCATCGAGGACCCCTTCGACCTGTCGGGCCTCTACCACGGCGTCGACCTGTCGCGCCGCTCGGTGCTGGACCCGGTCCCTGCGCCGTCCGAGATCTTCGTCTACCGCCGCCCCATCCTCGACGAATGGGCCGAGCGCGGCGACGTCGAGCTGGGCCGCCTGATCGAACACGTCCTCATCCACGAGATCGCCCACCACCTGGGGCTATCGGACGATGACATCCACGCCATCGAGGACGCGGCGGACTAGGTAAACCGTCGCCGTTCCTGTGTTGTTCTTGTCATCCGCAGAATCAACCCCCACGCTTTGGATCGAGGTCAGCCAACCGATAGAGGTGCGGCCTGGCCGGTTCAGCAAGCATGGGGGGAACTGTGTTAGGGCGACAGGAATCGCGACTTGGGGCCCTCGATGACGTCGGGGCGTGGATGGCGAGTCGGCAGCTTCAAACTCGGTCACAGACGGCTCCTCGAAATTGGGCCGGTAGACCGAGGGCTCAATCGGGAAGTTCCACCAACGCCTCTCGCATCCGCCCACGTGAGAACAGAGCGGGCGATAGTGGATCCCGAATCACATACGAACCGCAATCTGCCGAAGAGAGGGCCCGGTTCCTCCGCCAGCGCGCCGCATTTGAAGCTGAGCGACGGGCGGAAGCGAGACGCGACGCTTGGTTCGCAATACCGGCGCTAGCGCCCTTTGCTGCCGTCGCGGCCTTGGAAGCCCCCGCATTGATTGGCGGGTTGCGAGCCTGGCTCACGCGGCCGCCCGTTGTTCGGCCGGTTCCCGGTCTCCGTCCAACTGCACCTGCAAAGCCGGAGGCCGCGCCGAAACTCACGGACGCAGAGAAGTCAGCTATTCGGTCCGCTGGGCGGAAGAGGTATGCTCAAGCCGCGGGGCAAGAGGCCAGAGATTTCGAAGCTCAAGTACACCACCGTATCGAGCTTCAATTCCAGCATCTGATGCCTCGTGCAGACCCGAACCGTCTTGCAAACTTGATAGCATTGCGACGGGCCGCTCACGACATTGCGAGCCGCGAGTGGGCTGCATTCGCGCGCAGTCTGAATGGGCGGAGTCCAACCCAATCCGAGCTGATTGCCCAAGCAATGAAGGTCGATCGAATGATCCAGCCATATATTGTTCGCGCGCCGGTCCCGAGACCGGGCCCACCGTTGCCTCAGCGGCCTACGTCTGCGCCATCGCAGTGATTCCGGGAGTCCGAAATGCGAGTGCTTGTGTCTGGCGCGGCGAATATCCTTGAGGAGCGCGGCCTGCTCCAACATCAAAGGCAGGACCACCCTGGCCGCACGATTGACCACGTGGAAACGCTCCTTGGGACACCTCTGCCGGAGGATCTGACGGATTTCTATCGCGCACGCATCAAGAGCATCGGTGCATTTGAAGCCGTTGCGCCCCTGTGGACAGAGCGAGCGGGATGGAAAACACCCGATTGGGAGATCACCCAGCTGAAGGGCGTTCAGGCCGCCCCCCTTTTCTACGATGGGTGTGGCAGTCTATTCGGTCTCGATCTGTCCGCGCCCGACAGAGTCCCAGCTGTCTACTTCTTCGACCACGAGGACAGGTTCAGCCGTCCGCACTGGGCGGCCGGTTCATCGCTTGGGGCCTTCCTGCTCCTGTTGGCCGAGTACGACCAGGCGCGCGATGA
>JANNVY010000160.1:0-2096 GCA_031408375.1 Pseudomonadota bacterium
CTCGTGGGAGTGTTGTTGCTATTGGTTCCGAGGGAACGAGCGGGAAATTGAGCAACAATCGAGGCCATGGCAAGTTAAATAGTCGTCAGATTTACTCTCGTTGCTGTTGCGAAATGTAATGAAACTCTTGTAATGCAATCACGGAACAGTTATCGAAACGCTATGAATTTGCCGCCGGGCGCGCCGCCTCAGCCGATTCCAACCCCTTGCGTCAAGGTTTGCATCGTCGACGGCGAGAGCGGACTCTGCCTAGGTTGCTTTCGCACCCTTAATGAAATCGCGGCCTGGGCGACGTTGCCGGGCGAGACGCGCGAGCAGTTGCTGGTCGATCTGCCCGGCCGCAAGGGACGCATCGATCCACGCAAACTGGGCATCTGAGAGCTGCGTTCACGGAATGCAAACTCATCTTCGTTAGTCTGCGATGGCGTCGAGAAGCGGCGTGCATTTGACGAGTGTCATGCTGAAGTCCGTCGCCATCATCTGCGCCGCCCTCGCCTCCGCGCTGGCTGCGGCGCAGGCCGTCTCCGTTCTCGATGCTCGAAGTCAAGCCGCAGCGCGTGCTGAATCTGCCGCGACCGTTGTGACCGCAGCCTCCGCCACGCCAGCCACGGGTGGGCCAGCCTCGCTGGTCAAGGCCGCCGACGGCCACTTCTGGGCCGAGGCCACCGTCAACGGCAAGGCGGTCCGCTTCCTGGTCGATACCGGCGCGACCACCGTGGCCCTGACCGGCCCGGACGCCCAACGTTTGGGTCTCGACCTCGACACCCTGGCCTTTGACCGTCCGGTCACCACCGCTTCGGGGACCATCCAGGCGGCCATGGTCGAGCTCGACTACGTCTCCGTCGCCGGAGCGCGGGTCGAGAAGGTCCAGGCCTTGGTGCTGCGCGAAGGCCTGACGGCCTCTCTCCTCGGAATGAGCTACCTCGGCCGCCTGTCGCGCTTCGAAGCGACCCCGACGGCGCTCATCCTGCGGCCCTAGGCGGCTTCTTCCCGGCGGGCGGCGATGAGCGCCTCCGCCTCGCGAACGGCATCCACCGCCCGGTCCACGACCTCCACGCCCGCCCCGGCCACGATCGACTCCACCGTCAGGATGCGGCGGTAGGTTCGCGCGCCCGGGCGGCCGTGCATGAGGCCCAGCATGTGCCGGGTCATCCCCGCCAGGTGGGTTCCGGACGCCAACTGGCGTTCAAGATAGGCCTTGTAGGCCTCGATAGCCGCGAAGGGATCGAGGTCGTCACGAGCCTCACCGAAGAAGCGGCGGTCGACCTGTCCGAGGATGGCGGGCTCGTGGTAGGCGACCCGACCCAGCATGACGCCGTCGACGTGCTCGAGCTGCGCTTGCGCCTCGTCCAGCCCCGGGAGGCCGCCGTTGAGGATGATGGTCAGGCCCGGACGCTCGCGCTTGAGACGATGGACCAGCGGATAGTCGAGGGGCGGCACGTCGCGGTTTTCCTTTGGCGACAGGCCGTCCAGCCAGGCCTTGCGGGCGTGGACGATGAAGGTTCGCACCCCCACCTTGGCGCAGTGATCGACCAGGTCGAAGAGCGCGACCTTGGGATCCTGGTCGTCGACGCCGATGCGGCATTTGACGGTCACCGGGACCTTCACGGCCTCGCCCATGGCCGCCATGCAGTCGGCGACCAGCCCGGGCTCGCGCATGAGGCAGGCGCCGAAGCGGCCCGACTGGACCCGGTCGGACGGGCAGCCCACGTTGAGGTTGATCTCGTCGTAGCCGAGGTCTTCGGCGATGCGCGCGCAGGCGGCCAGAGCGTCCGGCTCGGACCCGCCCAGCTGGAGCGCCACCGGGTGCTCGACCGGGTCGTAGCCCAGCAGCCGCTCGCGCGGGCCGTGCAGGATCGCGCCGGTGGTCACCATCTCGGTGTAGAGGAGCGCGCGCTTCGACAGGGTCCGGTGCAACGCCCGGCAGTGCCGGTCGGTCCAGTCCATCATCGGTGCGACCGACAGGGTGTGGGCGGGTTTGGTCATGGTCGTGCGGCTTCTAGCAAAAGGACGCGGCGCGGGCGACCGACTCGCGAAATCCGGCTACCGTCGCCGTTAGATCCTCGGGAGGGACCCATGCTCAGCCTGCCCATTAC
>JANNVY010000161.1:0-2181 GCA_031408375.1 Pseudomonadota bacterium
CGGCCGGCGGGTTCAGGTGGGTGATGACGAAATAGGGCGTGTAGCAGAGCGCCATGGCGATCAGCGTCACCCAGGCGAGTTTCTCACGGTATGGCATGGCGGCTTTACCTTGGGTTCGGTGTGTTCGGCATGATGTAAAAGAAACCGAACAATGAGTCAATTAGAGATGACATTAAGTGCGCTTAAAATAACCTCCGCCATTCCGGAAAGCGGTCGAGCCTCAGCTCGGCCGCTTATCCGGAACCCACCTGGCGAGGCGTCGAAAGGGTGGCGCGGTCGAGGTCGCGCGCGTGGGTTCCGGATAAGCGCTGCGCGCTTTCCGGAATGACGGAGATCAGGGATTTTCGGGATCGAGGAGCCAGCGATTGACGGTCTCGTCGTACCAGTCAGCCGCCAGGTCTCGCCAATGAGTATTGTCGGCGTGGATCAGATCGAGCTTCCATTGGCGGCGCCAACCCTTGATCCGGGTCTCGCGCAGAAACGCGGGCGGCAGGGTCAGGAACGGCTCAAACCAGACGAGCCCGGTGCAGCCGTGCTGCTTGGAGAAACCCTCGAACACGCCGTGCTTATGCTGCCAGACCCGCAGCCACAGGTCGCTGGTCACGCCGGTATAGAGCGTGCCGTTGTAGCCGCTCGCCATCATGTAGACCGCGATGAAGCCCCGCTCCCTCACACCCCACCTCTACCCCGCGCGTTGGCGTCCAGGTTCGCCGCGGTGAATCCTCGTTTCAGCGCCGGGTCCTCGCTGGTCTCCACGCTTATCCCCACCGCGCCCTTGGCGGGCCGGTCCCGGCTAATCCGCACGAACCGCGACCTGCACCCGGCGCAGCGGATCTTGCCGGCGACGGTGACCAGGCGCTTGCCCATGGCGGTCTTCAGCCGGCCCTTCAGCAGGTCGGGTGGCCAGGTGGTGCGGCGGTGGCAGGAGACGCATTCCAGTGCGAGCGTCACCCTGGCCTCGATCAGCTCCCAGACGCGGACCTGGCCCAGGTTGTCGGCGATCTTCCACGGGGGGTCGTGCTCGGACATGGGCATGGCGGACCCCCGGCCCCTAGGGGCGGGAGGGTGGGAGACGTCCGCCCAGGCCCAGCGCCCGCTCGGCCAGGTCCAGCGCCGCCATCAGGGCGTTCAGCGCCTCGCGCTCGGGCGACAGCGGCCCGAACACGGCGGTCAGGTCGGGCGTGCGGCGGCGGCACTCGCGCATGGCGTCATAGGCGCGGTCGAGGCTTTCGGTGACCATGGCGGAGCTCCTGATGTTCCCTATATGTTCCCAACGAGCCCCTGCGAGTCAACGGGCCATCGCAGCGACGCTGGGGACGGAACGGCTAGGGCTGTGGAGCGAGTTTACCCGCCGTGGGTCGCACGCCAGGCCACATAGGCCGCCACGATCAGGATCAGGCCGGCGAACAGGGTGCGGCCCAGCTTCGCCCGGTCGCCGAGGCGCCGCGCGATGGGAAGCCCGGCGACCGTGCCGATCCCGCCGCCGACCACCAGGGCCGCGACCAGGGTCCAGTCGACCAGGCCCGAGAAGGCGTAGTTGGCGGCGGTGGCGGCGCCGAACAGGGCGACGCTGACCAGGGACGAGGCCTGGGCGTGCTTCAGCGTCATTCCGGTGGCGGCCATCAGGCCGGGAACAATCAGGAAGCCGCCGCCGATGCCGAAGAATCCGGCCGCCAGGCCCGCGGCCAGGCCCATGGGGGCGAGCTTCAGCGTCAGGCGCCAGTCGAGGGTGACGGACGGGTCGCCCTCGCCCTTCTGGGGGCGCAGCATGGAGAGCGCGATCACCGCCATGGCGGCGGAGAACCACAGGAGCAGGCTGGCGCCGTCGATCTGCTTGGCGATGGTCGAGCCGACCAGGGTTCCGGTCAGGCCGGCGCCGGCGAAGACAAAGGCGCAGGGCCACTTGACGCTGCCGGCCCGCGCATGACCGACCAGGCCGGTGACGGCGTTGACCGCAACGCCCGCCGCCGAGGTGCCGATGGCCACGTGGGGATCGCGCACCCCTACGACATAGAGCAGCAGCGGTGCGGCCAGGACCGACCCGCCGCCGCCAAAGACGGTCAGGAACAGGCCGATGACAACCCCCGAAAGGGCCGCCAACGCCAGCGCCAGGAGGGTGATGTCCATGACGGCCTAGGCCGCCCGCGGCCGGTTCCAGGGCGCCAGCGCCAGCATCCGGGC
>JANNVY010000162.1:0-1555 GCA_031408375.1 Pseudomonadota bacterium
AATGGCCTTCATCGCGGCGGTCGACGCCTCGTCGGGGCATGAGACGCGGACGATGTCGGCGCCGGCCTCTTCCAGCTGGCGGATCTGGTCGATGGTCGCCGCCGCGTCGGAGGTGGGCGTGTTGGTCATCGACTGCACGGAGATCGGCGCGTCGCCGCCAACCTCGACGGAGCCGACGCGGATCTTGCGCGAGGGGCGGCGCTGGATCGCGCGCCAGGGACGGACGTGGTCGATGTCGCTCATGAGGCCCGCAAGATAGGCTCGAAACCGTGTCGCCGCCATGGCGGCGCGTGCATCAGGTGGCCGGCGGCGTCCTCGTGTCCGGGGGGGCGGCAGGCGCCAGGTCGGGCTGGGCGGCCTGCTGGGCCCGGGCTGCAGCGGCGGCCGCAGCCGCGGCGGCGCGGGCGGCCGAGGCCTGGGACTGGGCGGCCTGGTTGTTGAGCTGGCCCACCTGGGTGAGAGCGCCGGTCAGGGAGCCGTTGTATTCGCCGTTCAGATAGACGGCGAAGGCCAGGGGCTCGGAAACGTCGATCACCATATTGGCGCCCGCAGGCGCCCGCCAGGCTTCACCGGCGGCGAGCTGGCGGGCGAAATAGACCACCGAGCCATCGCCGCTGCGGACCACGATATTGGCCGGCTTGCGGGCCTGGATGGTGACGCCCGAGGCGTTGGGCGCGGCGCCGTAGACGACGCCCTTGGGATTGAAGGCGGCGCCGACGTTGATCTGAGGCCCCGGAGGAAGCGGCGTGGCCTGGGCAGCCAAGGCGGCGGCCTGGGCTTCGGGGTCAAGACCAGGGGTAATGTAGGGAGCAGGAACAGTCTGGTCGGCTGGAGCCGGCAGCGGCGCGGACACCTGGATGACAGCCAGCGGCTCGCCTTCCTTCCAGGTCGCGGGGGTGTCTTCGAGGCCCGATGCGGTTGGCCGCTCGGCGGAAATGATGCGCTGGGTGACGTTCCAGGCGACGACGCCGGCGATCAGAACTCCGACGGCGGCCAGCACCCACGGCGAGCGGCGCTTGACGTCTTCCAGCTCGGAGCCGACCGGCGCCTGAAGCCTTTCGGTGTTGTTGGGATACTCAGCCCTGAAACGGTCCGCGGCGGACTCTTCATCCAGACCCAGCGCCCTGGCGTAGGCGCGGACATAGCCGAGGGTGAAGGGACGCGAGGGCAGCAGGCTCCATGCGTTCTCTTCCAGGGCCTTCAGATATTCACCACGGACCCGGGTCAGATCGGCGAGTTGTTCGAGGCTGCGCAGGGAGGCGTCGCGGGCCGCGCGCAGGCCTTCGCCAAGCGTCGCCGCATCAGCCAGGGAAACGGTCTGGACGTCGTCCCGAGCGGGGGCCGCGTAGGTCTCGGATTCAGAACCGGTATCGACCGGCGTCATCGCGCTCGTCCCCCCATTACTCGTACTCAAAGCATCGCCCGCGGCGCGCTCTTCACCTCCGCCGAAGTGGGCGGAATTTGGACCCTGTGGATAAACCATAGCCGAGTGCTCAAATCAACGTTTCGTTAGGGATTTGTCACACCGCGACATTCAACTTCCGGGCCAGTGACT
>JANNVY010000163.1:0-5086 GCA_031408375.1 Pseudomonadota bacterium
GGGGAATTCGCTCCGGTCGAAGCGTCCGCGAAAAGCAGCTGGACGTCCTTTGCCCGGACTTCCTTGCCGTTGACGCGATAGGTCGAGCCTTCGCCGCGGTCGATGCGGCGCACGACCTCCAGGATCGGCGCGTCGCGGAACGGTTCGGGCGCGCGGCGGTCGGCGTTGTCGATGGTCAGGGAGACTTCGGCATGATTGCGCGCCGGGCGCTCGGAAGTGCCCGCGAAGATCACGTCATCCATACCGCCGGCGCGCATCGCCTTGGCGGAGTTGGCGCCCATCACCCAGCGCAGGCTTTCGAGGATGTTGGACTTGCCGCAGCCGTTTGGGCCGACGATGCCGGTCAGGCCTGGTTCAATACGGAACTCCGCCGGATCGACGAAGGACTTGAAGCCCGCGAGCCTGAGGCGCTGGAACTCCACTTCCGTTGCGGCTCCTACCGCTTGCCGCGCAGCAGCGGCTGAATCACCGAGTCGAGTTGCGCCAGGGACTGTTCGCCCGTCAGCATCCGTCCGTTGACCACGAAAGTCGGAGTCGAACCGATGCCGTCGTGCTCACGGAAGTTGGCCTCGATGCGCGCATTCAAGGCGTCAACGCCAGCCTGGTCCTGGGCGCAGGCCATGACCCGCTCGCGTGAAAGGCCGCCCTTGGCGCCGGCCTGGATCAGCCAGGTGCGGAAATCGCCACTTTCGAACATCGCCTGCTGCCCCGCGAACAGGGCGTCAATGACGTCGAAATACTTGGCGGGCGGGGCGCAGCGGGCCACCATGAAGCCGCCGGTGGCGACTACAGCGGGCTCGGTAGGGAGCTCGCGCAGCACGAAGCGCACCTTGCCGGTGTCGACGTACTTGGCCTTGAACGCGGGCCAGACCTCGGCATTCCATCGGCCGCAGTGTGGACAGGTGACCGAGGCATACTCGAACACAGTCACCGGGGCGTCGGCGCTGCCGATCCAGCGGTCCTGGGCCGTCACCCCGGCCGCGACGGGCCACGACGCCAGCGCGGCAGCTGCGGCCAGGCCTGTCGTCATGGTGCGTCGGGTCAGGCCCATGGCTAGCTGGCCGCCAACAGAGGATCGATGACGGCTGACAACTCCGCCAGCGTCGGCGGGGCGGGGCTGTCGAGCTTCTTGCCGTTGATGATGAAGGTCGGCGTTCCGCTTACGTCGAACTCCTTCATCTGCTTGGTGTAGCGGTCATTCAGCTCGTCCAGGGCCTTCTGGTCGGAGATACACTTGTCGATGTCGGCATCACTCATGCCCATCGACTGGCCGATGCGCATGACCCAGCCGCGGACATCGCCGGAAGCCTGTAGCTCGCCCAGGCTGCGCCAGGCGCCGTCCACGACACTGAAGTACCGGTCCTTGCCCGAGCAGCGCGCCAGCAGGAATACCGCCGCGTCCGGCGGACCGTGGATCATCGCTTCGCGCAGGACGTAGCGCACCTTGCCGGTGTCGACATACTTGGCCTTGAAGGGGCCAAAGACCTCTTCGTTCCAGGTGGCGCAGTGACCACAGGTCGGCGAGGCGTATTCGATCACTGTCACCTTGGCGGTGGCCGACCCCAGGCTCATGTCCTGGCTGACATCGACGCCGGCGCCAGCGCCGGGTTTGCACCCCGCCAGGCCGAGGCCGAAGGCGGCGGCCGAGAGGATCATGGTGCGGCGGGCTATCGGACCCATTCGGGGTCTCCTTTCGGCGGTTGGCAATTCAAGCGCGATTCCCCTTGTCGGGCATCGCGCCCTTACAGTCGAGAACAAGCACGGCGGCTTTTTGTCAACGGTTTCGGTATTGCCGCCCTCGATTCATTGCAGCGCCGCAATCCCGCGATATTGTAGCCTCACCGTGGAGCGGTCCCGGGGAGAGAACAGATGAAGCGTTTCGCCACCTTGCTCGTCACCATGGCATTAGCCCTTGGCGCCGCCAGCTCCGTCGTCGCGGCCGACGACGGGAAGAACCGCCGTGTAGTGATCGAAAACCTCTCCACGGATGCGGTCAACTACCTCTACGCCTCGCCCGTCACCTCGGACGATTGGGAAGAAGACCTCTTGGGCGACGAGGTCATCGCCTCCGGCGCCAGCCGCGGCGCCGTGATCGATAACGGCACCAACGAGTGCAATTACGACATGAAGATCGTCATGTCCGACGGCAAGGAATTCATCCACCGCGGCGTCGATGTCTGCAGCGTCAGCTGGTGGATCATCGGCGAAGTCGGCGACACAATGCACTAGCCATCGCGGCGGGGTCGCAAGGCTCCGCGGCCAAGGCGCTCCAGGGCGCCTTTCAGTCCCTCGGGCGCGTCGGTCAGGGAGGTGGCGAGTTCGGCTTCGACGGCCGCGTCTATTGGTGCGGGTCGGGCGCGGCGGACCTGGACCCGGGCGGCGCGGGCCTTCACTGGGCCTTGCACGATGCGCAGGCGCTCGACGCTGCCGGTACCCAGGAAAAGGTTCACCCGTTGCAATATCTCGCCGGACTGGTGCTGGATCAGCGCCGCCGCCGGGCCGTCGACCTTGATCTCGAGGATCGCGCCGCCGCCCGCACGCGGTTTGCTCAGTTTCGAGGGCTCGGTGCGTTTGGCCAGGGGCTCGCCGACGATTTCCCTCCAACGCGCTGACAAGGCGCCGGTCCCCTGACCGAACTTCTCGTCCAGCGCCTTGATCAGCTTGGCCATCGACCGGCCCGCCTTGGGCGCTGGGCGGATCGGCGGGCGGGTGCGCTTGCGCGCCAGGATGGCGGCGGCTTCCTCGGTGGTGGGAAGGCGGCGGGTCATGGCCTCAGGCCTTAGCCTCCCCGGCGCTTGATGTCTTTGTCGATCGCCTTGCGCGCCCGGATCAGCAGCACGCCCAGCCCCTCCTGCCGGGTGGCGCGCGGTGTGTCGCCGGCCATGATCGCCGTCTCGCCGGGCGGGAAGATGATGGCGGCAAGGCCCGCGGCCTCGACCACCCGAATGTTGTAACCCTCGTATTCGTGGTTCATGGCGCGGCTTTCCCGGTCGTGCTGGCGCAGGCGGCAGGCTAGATACCCGACAATGAACCCGGTCGCCTTCCGTCGCGCAATCCTGGCCTGGTACGACGCCCATGCCCGCGCCCTGCCGTGGCGGGTCGGGCCGGACGAGCACGCCGTCGGCGTCCGCGCCGATCCCTACCGGGTCTGGCTGTCGGAGGTGATGCTGCAGCAGACCACCGTCGCGCACGCCACGCCTTACTTCATTGCGTTTACTCAGCGCTGGCCGGAGGTTTCGGACCTGGCTGCAGCCGAGGACGGTGACGTGATGGCGGCCTGGGCCGGGCTTGGCTACTACGCCCGGGCCCGCAACCTGCTGGCCTGCGCCCGCGCCGTGGCCAGCGAGCACTGTGGGATATTCCCCGATACCGAAGCAGGCTTGCGCGCCCTGCCGGGTGTGGGCGCCTACACCGCCGCCGCCGTGGCCGCCATCGCCTTCGACCGGGAAGCCAACGTTGTGGACGGCAATGTCGAGCGGGTGATGGCCCGGGTCTTCGCTGTCGAGGCGCCGCTGCCGGTCGCCAAGCTCGCGCTTAAGCAGCTGGCGTCGTCGCTGGTCGCGCCCGAACGATCGGGCGACTGGGCCCAGGCGCTGATGGACCTCGGGGCCACGATCTGCCGGCCCAAGGCGCCGCTCTGCGAGCGATGCCCGGTCTCGACGCAGTGCGCCGCCTTTTCGCGTGGCTATCCCGAGACCTATCCCCGCAAAGCGCCCAAGGCTGCCCGGCCTCGCAGGCACGGCGTCGCCTGGTTGATCGAGGACGGCGGCCGCATCGCCCTCGTGCGGCGCGAGGCCAAGGGCCTGCTCGGCGGCATGTTGGGCCTGCCGACGTCGGAGTGGCGCGATCAGCCTTTCTTTGACGCAGAAGCGAACGCTGCCGCTCCCGTCGCCGCCGTCTGGCGCGACCTTGGCGAGATCGAGCATGTCTTCACGCACTTCGCGCTGACGCTGAGGGTGTTCGCGGCCCAGGCGCCGGCGCCTGCCGGCGCGACGCTTGCCGAAGGGGAAGGCCTGTCGGCCCTGCCCAGCGTGTTCCTGAAGGCGGCCCGCCTGAGACGCTAGTTGATCCCGGCCCGCACCTGCGCGCGCAGGGTGTCGATCGAGGCGAAGCCCTTGTCGGTCTTGAAGCGCCAATAGGTCCAGCCGTTGCAGGCCGGAGCGTTTTCCAGCAGGGCGCCGAGCTTGTGGATCGACCCTGACAGGGATCCATGAACCAGCGAGCCATCGGCGCGCACGCGCGCCTCGTGTTCACCCTTGGGGCAGTAGAGCCGGTCGCCCGGCCGCAGCAGGCCCGCCTCGACGATCGAGCCGAAGGGGATGCGCGGTTCCAGTTTCTTGGAGCCCATGACTTCCAGGTCTTCGGGCGAGGACGCCGCGACCTTGGCGATCCGCTTGGTCGCCAGCTTGGCGTAGGCGGGGTCGCGTTCAATGCCGATCCACTTGCGGCCTAGCCGCTTTGCTGCGGCGCCGGTGGTGCCGGTGCCGAAGAAGGGGTCGAGGATGATGTCGCCGGGCTTGGACGCCGACAGCAGCACGCGGTGCAGCAGGGCTTCGGGTTTCTGGGTCGGGTGCGCCTTGACCCCGTTCTCGTCCTTCAGCCGCTCTTCGCCGGTGCACAGCGCCAGCGTCCAGTCCGAGCGCATCTGGATGTCTTCGTTGAAGGCCTTCAGGGCATCGTAGTTGAAGGTGTAGCGCTTCTGACCCCGGCTCTTGGCGGCCCAGATCAGGGTCTCGTGTGCGTTGGTGAACCGCGTGCCCTTGAAGTTCGGCATCGGGTTGGCCTTGCGCCAGATGATGTCGTTCAGCACCCAGTAGCCCAGGTCCTGGATGGCGACGCCCAGGCGGAAGACGTTGTGATAGCTGCCGATCACCCAGATCGTGCCGTCGTCCTTGAGCACGCGGCGGCACTCGGCCAGCCACTCGCGGGTGAACCTGTCGTAGTGCTCGAAGGAGGCGAACTGGTCCCAGTCGTCGTCCACCGCGTCGACCTTGGAGTTGTCGGGACGCAGCAGGTCGCCGCCCAGCTGAAGATTGTAGGGCGGATCGGCGAAGATCAGGTCCACGGACTTGTCGGGCAGGGTGCG
>JANNVY010000164.1:0-2363 GCA_031408375.1 Pseudomonadota bacterium
GCCGCGGGCGCCTTCTGGGCTGACGCCATGGAGCTGGCGGTCGCCGAAGCAGAGGCGGTCCCGGCCAGCTGGAACCGCACCCTCAGCCTGTCGCGGCCGTGGCGTTAGGGGCGCTTCCGCCCACCCCCAATCAAAGCCGTCATCCCGGAAACGCCGAAGGCGTTGGCCGGGACCCAGCAAGCGCGAGCTTGAACCTGGCGTTGCAAGGCGGTGAAGACAGTGCTGCTGGGTCCCGGACAAGCGCTGCGCGCTTTCCGGGATGACGGCTGTGAGGGGGAATGGATTGCCGTCCGCCGCCCCTTGAGCCCCGGCGATCCATGGCTATAGTCCGCGCAAATTCGAACCAACCCTGCCTGGAGACCGGCAATGGCCGACCCCCACTACGAGTACCACCGCGGCGAGATGGAGATCTCCGAGCAGCAGGCGACCTATTCCCTGTTCATGGGCATGTCGAAGTGGGGCTCGCTGCTGCTGGCCGCCAGCCTGTTCGCCCTGACCCTGTGGTTCTGCACCGACGCCGGTTTCCTGCCGGGCGCCGCGTCCTTCGTCATCGTCATGGTGCTGGGCTGGTTCCTGCTGCGCGACAAGCCTGACGCCCACTAAGTCACAGCTGGTTTCGGTCGCCGCATAAAAGCGGTTTCCACTTTGTAGATTCGCGTCCTAACGTCCCCCCCACGGATTCACCAACGGGCGAGGCGTCGGCGTGGCATTCACGATCGCTGTGATCAGAGAGCGTCGCGCGGGCGAAACGCGCGTCGCGGCAACGCCGGACACGGTCAAGAAGTTCAAGGAGATGGGGGCCAACGTGCTGGTGGAAGCCGGCGCGGGTACGGCTGCCTCCTATCCCGACCCGGTCTACGTCGAGGCCGGCGCCAAGGTGGTCGGCGAGGTGCTGGACAAGGCGGACCTGGTTCTGTCCGTACGCGGACCGGAGCAGGGGCAAGCCTCGGCCTTGAAGAAGGGCGCCATCGTCGTCGCCCTGCTGGACGCCCACCGCGAGAAGGATCTGCTGCAAGCGCTGGCCAAGGCCGGCGCTTCGGCCTTCGCGATGGAGTTCGTGCCCCGGATCACCCGCGCCCAGGTAATGGACGCGCTCTCCAGCCAGGCCAATCTTGCGGGCTATCGCGCCGTGATCGAGGCGGCCGAGGCCTACGGCAAGGCCTTCCCGATGATGATGACCGCCGCCGGCACCGTCGCCGCGGCCAAGGTGTTCATCGTCGGCGTCGGGGTCGCGGGGCTGCAGGCCATCGCGACGGCCCGTCGTCTCGGGGCTGTGGTCACGGCGACCGACGTGCGCCCCGCCGCCAAGGAGCAGGTCGCCTCCCTGGGCGCCAAGTTCGTCGCGGTCGAGAACGAAGAGTTCAAGCAGGCCGAGACCGCCGGGGGCTATGCCAAGGAAATGAGCGCTGAGTACAAGGCGCTGCAGGCCGAGCTCTTCGCCACCCACATTGCCAAGCAGGACATCGTCATTACCACGGCGCTGATCCCCGGCCGGCCGGCGCCGCGTCTGGTCTCCGCTGCCCAGGTCGTGTCGATGAAGCCCGGCTCGGTGCTGGTCGACATCGCGGTGGAGCAGGGCGGCAATGTCGAGGGCTCCAGGCCCGGCGAGATCGTCGAGACGAAGAACGGTGCGCGCATCGTGGGCTACACCAACCTGCCCGGCCGCCTCGCCGGCGACGCCTCGGCGCTCTACGCCAAGAACCTGCTCGCCTTCGTGGGACTGCTGGTCAAGGAGGGCGCCATCGCCCCCGACTACGAGGACGAGATCCTGAAGGCCGCGCTGGTCACCAAGGGCGGCCAGATCGTTCATGAAGGGCTGAAGGGCCAAGGAGCTTAGGAATCGAGATGGAACACGTTGACCCCACCGTCTTCCGCCTGGCCATCTTCGTGCTGGCCATCTTCGTCGGCTACTACGTGGTCTGGTCGGTTACGCCCGCCCTGCACACGCCGCTGATGGCCGTGACCAACGCCATTTCGTCGGTGATCATCGTCGGCGCGCTGTTGGCGACCGCGACCATGCAACAGGACGTGACGGGTCCCGCGGCCTGGATTTCCAAGGGCGCCGGCGCGGTGGCCGCGGCGCTGGCCAGCGTCAACATATTCGGGGGCTTTCTGGTGACCCAGCGGATGCTGGCGATGTACCGAAAGAAGGCGCCCGCGAAATGAATCCCACCCTTCTGACCGTCCTCGACTACGCCTGCCTGATCTCGGCGCTGGCCGCCATCGGCGGCTATGTCCTGGCCTTCCTGCGCAACCGGCCCTACGTACGGCCGCTGAACAGTCTGGGCCTGCTGCTGATCGGCGCAGCCCTGCTGGCCGCCCCCACGGTGGTGGGTTGGGCGGCGGCGTCGCCGGGATCGAAG
>JANNVY010000165.1:0-2708 GCA_031408375.1 Pseudomonadota bacterium
ACGTGCTGATGAGCCGCGTGTTCGTGCCGCGCATGCGCAAGGTGCTGGACACACGAGCCCTGACCATCGCCGACGCGGTGGAACAGGCTCGCCGCGCCCAGGACGAAGCCAAGGCCCAGGCCGAGGCCGGCCGCGCCGAAGTCGCCGAGGCCCGCGCTGCGGCTCAGCGCGCCGGCGCCGAAGCCAAGGCTCGCGCCAACGCCGAGGCCGCCAGCCGCCAGGCCGTCGAAGACGAACGCCTCAACGCCAAGCTGGCCGAAGCTGAGACCCGCATCCGGGCGGCGCGCGACAAGGCCATGACCAACGTTGGCTCCATCGCCTCGGACACCGCCAAGGCCATGATCGAGAAGCTGACCGGCGTTAAGGCCACCGCCGCCGACACCACCGCGCTGGCCGCCGCGACCGCCAAGGGGAATGGCTGATGCCTGAGCTGTTCAATCCCGGCGGGCCCGAATTCTGGGTCATGGCCGGCCTGTTCATCTTCATCGGACTGCTCTGGTTCCTGAAGGTGCCCAACCTGCTGACCGGTGCGCTCGACGCCAAGACGAAGCAGATCCAGCACGACCTGGACGAAGCCGCGCGTATCCGCGCCGAAGCCGAAGCCATGCTGGCGACCCTGAAGACCGAGCGTGAGGCGGCCGAGCTCCAGGCCCGCGACATGATCGCCAACGCCAAGGCCGAGGCCAAGCGCCTCGAAGCCGACGCCAAGGTGAAGCTGGAAGAGACCATCGCGCGCCGCGAACTGATGGCCGAACGCCGTATCGCCCTGGCCGAGACCCAGGCCGCCGCCGAAGTGAAGGCCGCCGCCGCCGATCTAGCCGCCGAGGCGGCCGAGGCGGTGCTGGCTGAGCGCCTGCGCGTGTCGAAGGGCGACCCGCTCATCGACAAGGCGATCGCGGGCATGGCCGGCAAGCTCAGCTAGGACTCTCTCAGGCTCGAATGTTGAAGGGGCGGCTTCGCAAGAGCCGCCCTTTTTTCTTGGGCTATCGGCTTCATGCCGCGTCAGGCGCGGCGCCGGAACAGCTTCCGCCGCCAGCGACGCAAGGCGCGAGATCCCTTGGGTCGCAGCAGCCGTTCGGTGCGCAGCACCTGTTGCCAGGCCACGGGGCCGATCTCGGGTTCGCGGCGCATCAGGCGGCGGAACGGATAGACCCAGTTAGGCCAGCGGCGCTTGGCATCGACGAACCGGCGCTTGGCCCACATGGAGTTGCGAAGCACGATCATCATGCCCACCACCGCGATCGGCAGGCCGAACGGACCCGGCAGCGGCGCGATGATGATGCCGGCGATGATGACCAGGAGGCCCAGGATCACCAGGCCTGCGCGCAGGAACCCGGCGACCAGACCAGCCAGCAGCGTCCCCGCCGAAAACCGGCGTTGGTTCTGCGTCACGGCGATGGTCATGGCCTGGGCCATTGCGACTCCGATGCGTCTGTCCCCCACAGATGGGAGCCGACTGTGGCCGGATAAAGATGCCACGACAGGCTTTACAAAGATTTCATGGAACGTCGATTTCCGCACAAATCCGGTGCAAGGGGGATTTCCGACCGGCGGGCGACACGCCTCAGCCGCGAACACCGTTGATCCGCGCAGCCATGCGCCGCTAGGGTCGGAGTCTGTCGGTGGAGCGGGATTCATGCGTCTGAGTGGATTGATCATCGCGGTGGTGCTGACCGCCGCCGCGGCCCCTGCCCTTGCGGCCGAGCCCAACTGTCACTGGACCCATCTGACCCCCCAGACCCGGGCGGCGTTGCTGGAGGCCTACAAGACCCGGGCCGAGGGCGCGTTTGGCGCCGTTCGGCCCAATGCGGCCGACGAACAGGCGCTCAAGGCCGCCTGTGGCATGACCGCGGCCAATATGCTCGACGCGCTTGGCGCACTGAAGATGGCCACCATCGAGCACGGGGCGGCCGCCGCCCTGAAGGCCGAGCGCGGAATAGACCAGGCGCGCCTGGATCAGGCGTGGAAGGCCATGGCTCCCGCCGACCGCGACGCCATCCTGGCCGCCGCCGTGGGCGCCGTGGAAGGCGATGACGACACCGGATCTGCGGACGAGGCCATAACCCGCTTCATGCAGGGCCTCGGCCTTCCGCTCGAAACCCAGGGGCCAAACCAGGGCTTCTACTGGCTGCGCGCCCATGCGATGCGTCTGGTCTACGAGAACCGGCCGGCGCACTAGCCGGCGCGTCCGGAGGACCTGAGATGCGCTTGATCCGCTACGCTGCCCTGACGGGGCTCGGGGTCCTGTTGGCGGGATCGGCTGCGGCGCGGGTGACGCCGGCGCCGGCGAACCTGTGCGTGGCCGGCGAGCGTGTGGCCTTCACCTGCCGGGCCGGCGCCAAGGTCATCTCCTTCTGCGCCTCGGGCGATGTGCTGCACTACCGCTTCGGCAAGCCCGGCAAGGCCGAGCTGAGCTTCCCCGCGGGCGCTGCTCCGGCCCGTTCGGTCTTCCGGTTCAGTTCGGCGGCCTACTCCGGCGGCGGCGAGGCGCGGGTGCGCTTCACCAACGGCGCCTATGACTACCTCGTCTACACCGCCATGATCGCCGGCAGCTGGAACCCTGATGGCACGCGCGACCACGAGATGCTGGACGGCGTGCTGGTCCGCAAGGGCGGGCGCAAGATCGCCAACATCCGCTGCACGACCGCGCCGGAAAACGACCTCTATCCCCTCGGCGACATGCTCACCCGGGAAGAGTTCGACGTCGA
>JANNVY010000166.1:0-2474 GCA_031408375.1 Pseudomonadota bacterium
GGTGCTGAACCTGATCGTGGCCGGGTTCGCCACCATCCAGTACCTGCGCGCGAGGCAATTCAACGGCCGCCTGTTCCTTGCCTTCGCGGTGACGGCGATCCCCATGGCCTTCCTCGGCGGCCGGATTGATCTGCCCGGCGAGATCTACCGACCGCTCCTGGGGCTGGCCCTAGCCGCGGCGGCCCTGCGCCTTCTCATTCCGTCCAAGATAATTGCCGGACGCGAACCCACGCCGCCGTCCCTGTGGGTCGCCTTGCCTGCGGGCGCGGCCATCGGCCTGCTGGCCGGACTGACCGGCACCGGCGGAGGTATCTTCCTCAGTCCCCTGATCCTGCTGTTCGGGTGGGAGACGCCACGACGCACATCGGGGGTGGCGGCATTGTTCATCCTGGCCAACTCCGTCGCCGGGCTCGCCGGCAACCTGACAAGCCTGCAGGCCCTGCCGCCCGAGCTTCCCTGGTTCGCCGGCGCCGTGATCATGGGCGCCCTGGTCGGCACCTGGTTGGGGGTGAGCCGCCTACCGCGCGAACGACTATTACAGGCGTTGGGCCTCGTACTGATCGTCGCCAGCGGCAAGCTGCTCCTCACCTGAACAATTGACTTCCATCAAGGCGACCCATTCGCCCCGCCGATAGACACGGCGTCACCGGGCGCTGTTCGCCCGGCCAGTACGCTCCGAGCCCAGGTCCCTAAAGCGCGCGCCCGCGCCATGGGACCTGGGCCGGGTCCGCAAGGACCGAGGGCGGCAGGGGAAACCCGGCCGCCTCCCGCGCTTGGAAAGGGGCTTCCATGGGGCTTTCAGCCCAAACCCTGGCCGACGGGTTCGGCCGGAGGTTCCATTATCTTCGGCTCTCGGTGACCGAGGTCTGCAACTTCCGTTGCACCTATTGCCTGCCCGACGGCTGGAAGAAGACCGCCCCCCTCAGCTTCCTGAGGACCGACGAGGTCGGCCGCCTGGTCTCCGCCTTTTCGGACCTGGGCCTGTCCAAGGTGCGGCTGACCGGAGGCGAGCCCACGGTGCGCAAGGATATCGAAGGCCTGATTGCGATCGCGGCCTCAACCCCGGGCGTCGGCAAGGTGGCCATGACGACTAACGGCTGGAACCTGCACAAGCACACCACAGCCTGGCGCGCGGCGGGTCTGACCCACCTCAACGTCAGCGTCGACTCTCTCGACACCGAGACCTTCGCCGCCATCACCGGCCGCGACCGGCTGCACGAGGTGCTGGCGGGGATCGACGGATCGCTCGACGCGGGCTACGCGGCGGTCAAGTTGAACGCGGTGCTGCTGCGCGAAAGCGCCGAGTCCGGTTTCGCCGCCTGGACCGAATTCGTGCGCGAACGGCCGGTCGCGGTACGCTTCATCGAGCTGATGCGAACGGGGGACAACGCCGAGTTCTTCCTCAAGCACCACGTGCGCGGCAAGGTGCTACAGGACTGGCTGGTCGCCAACGGCTGGACCCAACGGCCGCGCGCCTTCGATGACGGCCCGGCGGTGGAATACGAACATCCCGAACACGCCGGCCGCATCGGCCTGATCGCCCCCTACGGCGCGGGGTTCTGCGACAGCTGCAATCGCCTGCGGGTCACCGCGCGCGGCAAGCTGAGGCTGTGTCTGTTCGGGGAAGGCGGCGTTGACTTATGCGACCTACTCCAGCACGACGCCGACCGGGCCGAACTGGGCGAGCGAATCCGGTCGTCCATGGGCGGCAAGGCCCAAGGACACCGGCTCCACGAGAACCAGCCCGGCGACATTCGCCACCTGGCGCAGCTGGGCGGCTGATCAGTGGGCGTAGCCTGTGCTGCGCGCCACTTCCGAGGCCCAGCGTTCGCTCTCGCCCTTACCGGTGATCCGGTCCTGCGGCGGCATGTGGTTGTCAATGAGCGGCGAGGGTCGCGCCAGCCGCTCCAGCGCGTCCAGACGCGTAAGCGTCACGGTCGGGCCACGGACACTGACTCCGTGAGATCCAAGGCTGGCGAACGCGCGCGACAGGTTCTCGGGCGTCATGCCCAGGAGCGCCGCGAGCACTCGTTTTTCGCAGGGAAGCGTGATGGCGTCCCCGCTACCCTGGCGAACCCTCTGGGTGATCAGATAGTTGGCGAGTCGCTCGACCCCGCCGCGGAGCTTCTGGTTCTTGATGGACCGGACCAAGCCCCGGTAGCAGCCCGCCAGCTCCTGGGAGACAGCGAAGGCGAAATCCGGGTCTTCCTTCATGGTGCGGCGGATGACCTCGCCGGACAGCATCAGAATTTCGGACCGCTCGAGGGTACGGGCCGACATCAGGCCATCGGCATCCAACACCACGGCGGCCAGGATGAACGTCGACACCGGCCGAAGGACGGCCAGTGTGGTTTCCCGATCCTTCCAGGCACCCTGGAGCTCGACGGTGCCGTCCAGTAGAATGTAGAGGAAATCGACCCGGTCACCCTCGAGCAACAGGGTATTGCCAGCCGGGAATCTCTGCAGGAAGGCGC
>JANNVY010000167.1:0-2440 GCA_031408375.1 Pseudomonadota bacterium
CTACATTCACACCGCGCCTGGCTACTCTGGCGCCTACGTGAACATGCACAGCAACGGCCTGACCGGCACCTTCGACCTGTCGGGCGACATCACCTCATCCAACATCTACCTCGGTTCGCGCAACGGCGACGTCGACGTCATTCTGCGCGACGGCGACTTTGTCGCCACCGAATATATCTTCATCGTCAGCACCGGCGACCTCACCACCGGCGCCAACACCACCATCACCACCGACGGCAATATCTACTTTGAGTCCGACAGCAGCGTTGACCTGTCGGGCGACATCACCGGCGACTACGTTTCCATCTACGCCTACGGCGACATCCACCAGCGGGCCGGAACCATCACCGTCCACGACGGCGGCTTCTACAGCTATTCCTACGGCGACACGACGACCGACGCCGGCGCCCTGATCCAGGCCGCGGCCACCGGCGGCGACCACGCCATCATCTATCTCAACGCCGGCCACGACCTCTATCTGGCGGGCGATATCGACGGCAGCTACTTCGTCACCATCAATTCGGGGGGCATTGGCCAAGACACGATGCTCGAGATCTCGGGCTCCATCTACGCCACCGATTTCATTGTTCTTTACAATGACTACGGCGACATCCACCTGACCGGAACGGCCGATGTCTACGTCGGCACACCCAACTATTTCAGCTACCCCTCCATCTTCATCGGCGCGGAAGGATCGATCCTCACCGACGCCGGGTCATCGATCGGCACGGCGGCGGGCTTCGCGGATTCCTACATCAGCATCGAATCCAACGACGTCGCCGGCTCGATCGACCTGTCTGGCGACATCTCCAGTGGCAATGTCTACATCAGCTCGAACTTCGGCGATGTCGACGTCATCCTGCGTGACGGCGCGATCACCGCCGAGGGCCTCGTCACCCTCTACAGCAGCGGCGACCTGACGATCATGGACGGCGCGACCATCGACGCCGCCTACGCCGCCCTGAGGCTGTACGGACCCGACGGCGGCCTGATCCGGATCGACGGCGACATCTCCACCAGCGAGACGATCGCGATCTACAACTACGTCGGCGACGTCGAGATCGGCGCCACCGCCACTCTGCACGGCAACACCGACGCCTCGGCCGACAACGGCGGCCCCCTGGGCTACCAGACCGACACCATCGAGATCCGGGGCGAGAACATCACCGCCGAGGACGGCTCGCGGATCATCGTCGGCGACATCACCGACAACTACCGCGGCACGGTCTACATCGGCTCCGAAGACGACGACAACAACCTGGCCACAACCGTGACCCTGGCCGGCTACATCCAGGCCGAAGCCGTAAGCGTCTATGTCGCCGACGGCTCGCTGGACCCCAGCGGCAACCTCTACACCACCGGCGCCTTGGCCTTCGACGTCAGCGGCGCGGTCACCATGGATTACACCGGCCTGATCAATGCCGACGGCTACCTGAACATCACGGCCGGCGACGGCATCGATCTGAATGGCGTCGTGCGCGTCGATGGCGACATCAACCTGACGACGGTGAACGCCGACGCGGACATCAACATCCGCGGCGACATCTACGCCTATGGCGCGATCGATCTGACCTCCTCGGCGGACATCCACATCTACACCGGCGGCGCCCTGCAGTCGGACGCCAATTCCTACGGCGCCGACGGCTTCATCGGTCTCTATGCCGACGGGGGCGTCATCACGTCCGCGGGCTCAAGCCTGATCGTCGGCAATACCGGGACCACAACCGGCGATGTGATCATTTCGGCTGACGGAACGGGCGAGGCGATCAACCTGGGAGGCTACATCTACGCGGACGGCCTGGGTCTGATCGCCCCCAACGGCTCCATCCACCTGAGCGGCGGCGGCATCTTCCTGACCGACGGCCTCGATATCGACGCGGCCTTCGACTTCCTGATGGATGCGGGCGCCGTCATCGACACGCCCGGCGATGTGTCGATCTCGGCCCAGGGCGACCTGACCGCCAACGGCGATATCTACGCCGGCGGCAACGTCAGCTTCTACAAATACGCCACCAACGACGGCGACCTGACGGTCGGCGGCTTCGTCCATTCCGACGGCTACGTCAGCATCGTCAACGCCGCCGACGGCGACGTCCTGCTGGGCGGCGACATCATCGCCGACGCCGACGCCGACACCTCGGCGGGATACATCTACATCTCCAGCCAGGGCCAGGTCGTCGCCACCGGCGGCGGGCTGCTGCAGGTCGGAAACGGCCCGGCCAACACCACCGGCGACGTCACCATCAACGCGGGCGGCGTCGATAGCGTTGACTACAGCGCCATCGACCTGGACATCGACATCATCGCCGACGGTCTCAACCTGAACGCCGCCAATGGCTCGATCCACCTGGCCGGCGGCGCCATCCAGCTGGACTCCACGCTCGACCACTACAGCGCCTACGACATCACGATCGACGCGCTGGTCAGCATCGACACCGCC
>JANNVY010000168.1:0-6070 GCA_031408375.1 Pseudomonadota bacterium
GCGGGCCGCGCCCGCTGCCTTGAACGGGCCGAGGTCCTCCGCTGAGCGGATGGCGACATAGTCGATGCGCTCAAAGCCTGCTGCCAGAAGGGCCTCGCGCGCTTCGGCTTCTATGGCCGCCACACCTTCACCGGCCCGGGCGCGCTCGGCTGCGTGGGCCAGGATGCGGTTGAGGCTGGCCGCCGTGGTTCGGTCTGCGGCGGTCAGGTAGGCGTTGCGCGAACTCATCGCCAGGCCGTCGGCCTCGCGCACCGTCGGGCACCCGATGACTTCGATCGGGATGTCGAGATCCCGCGCCATGCGACGGATGACCAGCAGTTGCTGGTAGTCCTTCTCGCCGAACAGGGCGACGTCGGCGGCCACCATGTTCAGAAGTTTGGCGACTACAACGGCGACGCCGCCGAACATCTGCGGTCGGAACCGGCCTTCCAGGTCGTCGGTCACCCCGGAGACCGTTACGCTGGTTGCGAACCCGGGCGGGTAGATCCCGGCCGGCGAGGGGGCGAAGAGCAGGTCACATCCCGCCGCCGCGAGCAGCCCGGCGTCTTTTCCCTCCTGCCTGGGATAGCGGTTCAGATCTTCGGTCGGCGCGAACTGGGTCGGGTTGACGAAGACGCTGGCCACCACCCGGTCGGCGCGCTCTTTTCCCTGCCGTACAAGGGAAAGGTGGCCCTCATGCAGAGCGCCCATGGTCGGGACGAAGCCGACCCGCAGGCCTGCGGTGCGCCATCCCGCCACCGCCTGGCGCAGGTCTGCGACAGTGCGAACGACGGGCAGGGGAACGGAAGTGTCGGACATGGTTACGGAATTCGTCGCAGTCGTTAAGGACGTTTGAGAACCGGGCCGAAAGGCGCGCTCGCTATGGTCTCGGTATGGACCGCAGAAGCGTTGTCAGTCTAGCCGCCGTCGTCGCCAGCGGCCTTTCCGTCTCGGCCTGCATGGAACCGCCCCGTAATGACGGGCGCATGTTCCAGCGCTGGGCCCAGGCGGTTTCCGAGATTCCTACCACTGACGCTGAAGCCGTTGCGCGCGACCAGCAGCGTGCGCAGCAGACTCTTGCCCGCGCGCCGACGCCGGCCGCGCCGACCCGGACCCCGACCGTCGTGCTGCGCTCCGAGGCCTCGGGCCTGCGCCCGGCCATGTCCATCGCTGTCGTCGATCCGCTGGAGTTGCCCAACGCCCGTGACATGGGCCTACGCGCCGCCATGACCGTGGCTGACGCGGTCATGGGCGACCGGCCGGCCCGGATGCAACCGGCCTCGATGACCGTCACCCGCCCGGCGGCCCGCGCCGCCGAGGCAGGTAGCTGGTTCGCCCAGCTCGCCGCTTTCCGCAGCCGCGCGGAGGCCGAGGCGACCTGGCGTGGACTCAAGGCGTCCAACGCCGCGCTGTTCGCCGACATCTCCCCGCGCTTCCAGACCGTCGACCTTGGCGCCAAGGGGACCTGGGTGCGGCTGCAGACCAGCGCCCTGCCGACCCAGGCCGCCGCCGCCAAGGTCTGCCGCGCCGCCGGCGTCACCGATCGCTGGTGCGCCAAGGGCGGCCCCTCGGCCTGAGAGCCAGCTCCAAAGCCTGTGAATAGTTCGCTCCCCCGCGTTGACGCCGCCGTCCCGCCGGTATGACCTCGCCGGGCTCGACAGCTGAGTCGGGCAGGGGCGAAAAACCATGTCGAACGCGCGGGTTGTCGTTGTAGGCAACGAAAAGGGCGGGGCCGGAAAGTCCACCATCGCCATCCACCTGACCACGGCCCTGGCCTGGCAGGACGCCAAGGTGGCGGTCATCGACCTGGACCTGCGCCAGCAGTCGCTGGGCCACTTCCTGGCCAGCCGCCGCGCCTGGCTGGCGGCGTCGGACGCGTCCGCGCCCCTGCCGGACGAATACCGCCTGGCTGACAAGCCTGCCGCCTTCGCCGCCGAATCCGCTGACGCAGGCGTGGCCCGTTTCGCCGAGATCCTGGCCGAGGCGCGGGAAACCGCCGACTACATCGTCATCGACACCCCGGGCGGCGACACGGCTCTGTCGCGCGCCGCCCACGCGAGCGCTGACCTGATCGTCACACCCATGAACGACAGCTTCGTGGACTTCGACCTGCTCGGGTCGGTCGATCCCGTCACACTGGAGCTGGGCAAGCCCTCGATCTATGCCGAGACCGTGTGGGAGGCCCGCAAGCAGCGGGCCATGACCGACGGGCGCAAGATCGACTGGGTGGTGCTGCGCAATCGCCTGGCGGTCACCGAGGCCCGCAACCGCCGCCGCCTTGACGAGCGAATCGAAGCCCTGAGCCGCCGCGTTGGTTTCCGCGTCGGCCCGGGCCTGCGCGACCGGGTGATCTACCGCGAGCTGTTTCCGTTCGGTCTCACGGTCGCCGACCTGTCGCCCCGGATCCGTCCGGTGGCCGTGTCGCTGGCCCACGTCGCCGCGCGCCAGGAGCTGCGCTCGTTGATGCAGGCCCTCGATCTCGGGACCGACGCAGCCCAGCCGTTGACGGCGACCGCCGCCTGACCCAAGGCTCGCGGAGTGATATGGATCCTCCTCGCCATCGCCGTTCTTGCCGCCCTCGTGTGGCTCGGACGTCGGGGCCCCAAGAAACCCAACGAATGGCGCTCGGCCGCCGGGATCGTCGGCATCGCGTGCGTCGTGGCGGGTCTTGCCGTCATGTTGCGAGGTCTGATGTTCGCGGGAGGCGCCACCGTGCTGGTCGGCATCGCCCTGTCGCTGGTGGCGCGGCGGATCCCCATCCCTTTCGGTCCCATGACCGAGGACGAGGCGCGCCGGGTGCTGGGGGTCGAGGACCTGGCCACGGCCGACCAGATCCAGGCCGCCTACCGGGCCCGCATGCGCACCGCCCATCCTGACCAGGGCGGAGATCCGGTCGTCGCGGCGCGGCTCAACACTGCCCGCGACAAGCTTCTGAAGAAGCGTTGATCGCCGACCGGCCGGGCTATTTGCCCCGGATCACCATACAGGCCAAGCGTTTTGCCTTGAGCGCGTCGCAGGCCTTCTTGGCGGCGGCCTGGGTCATGCCGTTGTAGCGCACGCGATACCAGCCGCTGGCCGACATGATCTGGCTCTCGGCCTGGGCGAAGTGCCGGTTGAAGCGCTTGCCGACCTGCTTGAGCCAGGAGTTGGCTTCCGAGCGTTGGCGGAATGAACCGACCTGAACGACCCAGATGGCGTTCGGATCGCGTTTCGCGGGCTTGGCGGTCGGCGCGCGGGCCGGGGTCGGCCGCGCGGCGGGCGGGGCAGCGCGCGTCGGCGCGGCTTCGACCGGGGCGATAGAGGCCAGGACCACGGTTTGTGCCGGAGCCTCCGGCGGATTTTCGACCGGGCGCATGGCGCCGCGGCCGGTGGCCGGCTGGCTGCCGCGCAGGGCGTTGGCGTTCAGCTCGCCCGTCACATCGCGTGTCCGTGGCGGGGCGGCGGCCAGGGTCTGGGCGCGGGCAGGGACGGCAGGGGCGGCTGATCCGTTCGCGGCATACTGGATCGGGGCCGAGGGCATCTGGGGTTCGAACAGGCTCTGGGCCACGGTGATCACTTCGCCGCGTTGACGACGGCCCATGACGTCGAAGCCCACATTCAGCAGCTCCGCCACATGGTTGTCCCGCACGGCGGTGGTCGGGCCGCCCAGCACCACGGTGATCAGCCGGTGTCCGTCGCGCACGCCCGAGGCGGCGAGGTTGAAGCCCGAGGCGTTGGTGAAGCCTGTCTTCAGCCCGTCGATCCCCGGCATACGAAGCAGCAGGCCGTTGTGGTTACGCATCTCCTGGCCCCGGAAGGACCAGTATTTCTGGCTGAAGTAGGGATAGTACTGCGGATAGTCGCGCATCACGGCGCGCGACAGGATGGCGATGTCGCGCGCTGTGGTCAGCTGCCGGCTATCGGGCAGGCCGTTGGCGTTGACGAACCGCGAACTGGTCATGCCCAGCTCCTGGGCCTTGAGCGTCATCATGGCCGCGAAGCGGGCCTCGGTGCCGCCGACCTTCTCGGCCAGGGCCACCGACACGTCGTTGGCGGACTTCACCGCGAGCGCGCGGATCGCGTCATCGACACTGAGGCTGTCGCCGACGGCCAGACCCAGCTTGGAAGGCGGCTGGGCGGCGGCGCGGGGCGACATGACCACCCGGTCATTGGGGCTGAGCCGGCCGGACTCCAGCGCCTCGAAGACAAGGTAAAGGGTCATCACCTTGGTGATCGACGCCGGGTACCGGGGACTGTCGGCGCGGCGGGCGTAGAGCACCTCGCCCGTCGTCGCGTCGACCACGATCGCCGCATACTTGGGCGAATCCACGATGGCGGCATAGACAGGCGCCGGCCCGGCCGTGATCGACGACACCAGGGTGGCGAAGGTCAGGAGAAGCGCGAGAGCGATCCGGCGGGCGGTTGGGAACATGAACAGCGTCCGTCGCAAAACTGGATAGGGAGCCCCCCGAAGAACACCCCAGAAGCCTTTATGATCGCATATCCCGTCTTTCTCTAGGGTAAACAGCCGCTGCGCGAGTTTTTGCCGCGGATGTGAACCGCCCGCCTGCGGCCCGGTTTTGAGCCGGACGGATTCGGAATCCCCACGCAGAAAGGGGCGTCGGCCGTCGCGCGGCGAATGCAGATATCCATGAAGGTCTCGTGGAATCGTTGGTGTGGCAGAGATTTGGCAGTTGTGTTGCACTGCAACATTTCCGTTGACATACGTTCGCAGTTGCGAGATAAGGTCGCCATCAAACAACGCGGGCAACCGCATCCGGCCCACACGGGCTGCCTGAAACCAAGGATCACGACCATGCAAAAGAACGCTGAAACCATCAAGAACACCGCCGAACGCATGACCGCCGCCGGCGACCAGGCTTTCCGTGACGGCGTCGAGAAGTCGCTGGCCGGCCTGAACGAAGTCAACGCCGCCTCCAAGCGCAACCTGGAAGCCGTCGTCGAGTCGGTCACCGCCGCCACCAAGGGCGCCGAGACCCTGGGCGCCAACACCCTGGCCTACTCCAAGGCCTCCTGGGAGAACGCCCAGACCGCCGCTCAGGCCCTGACCTCGGCCAAGTCGATCCAGGAAGTCGTCGAAGTCCAGACCGCCTGGGCCAAGGGCGCCATCGAGGCCTACCTGGCCGAAGTGACCCGCGCCACCGACATCGTGTCGGCCTCGGTCAAGGACAGCTTCAAGCCCATCAACGAGCGCGCCACGGCCGCCGTCGAGCGCTTCCAGTCGGCTCGCTAAGCTCCCCCCAGTAAGCGATTGGCGTAAGCGTACCAGTACCAAGCGTACGGCAAGGCCCGGAGCGGAAACGCCCCGGGCCTTTTCGCATGTCCGGGGCAAAGTCTTGCGCGGGGTAGGTCGTGATCGCCCAGCCGAGTTCCCTGATATTTCCCTGTTATTCCCTGTTACCGAAAACAGGGCCGCCCAAGCTCGCGGGGCAAAATATTGCGCGGCCGGGTTCCCCTCATTCCATCGATGTCAAAGACCGTTCCGGAAGCGTCCGTTGATCCGGGGCGGGCGGTCAAGCGGGGCGCCTGAACTGCGCAAACCTGCCGCCTGAGTACATCAGCCTTGAGGCGAACTTGCTCGGACTCGCATGCTTGGCCGCTGGCTCGCCAGGTCATAGCCAGGCTCGAACGGGGTCCCCGGGATTTCAAAGGCGTAGCTGAATTGCGTATCGCAAGCGAAACGGTGGCCGTTCGTCCACACGGCCGCTCTCACCTTTTCAGCCAGATCCGGTCGACCGGCGAGGAACTGCCGCGCGGGTTCGAGGGACAAATTCGGGGCCAGCGGACCGTGGGTCAGTTCAAAGGTTCCAGCGAAGATGACTTCGCCTGACTTCACCTCCATGGCCGGCGCGCCCAAGCAGAAGTACAGCGCGATGGCCTCAGGGTTGCCATAACGGTGCAACAGCCACTGACCCGCTGGGACGGTGAAGGCATGGACACGGTTTCTGTGCCTGAACGCGGCCGCCAGAAGCGCGGTGGGCAGAGGAGCGTGGAAGTCGTCCGGTTGCTGATCCTGAACCCAGGCGGGCGTCGCGGGGTTAGTGCTGACCCTGCGAAATCCGACCCCCAACCCGTTGTAGGCGCCGGCCAC
>JANNVY010000169.1:0-2090 GCA_031408375.1 Pseudomonadota bacterium
CGCGTGCGGCCAGGAGAGAAGGTGCCCGTCGATGGCGAACTCGTGGAAGGCCGCGTAGCAATCGACGAATCGATGGTCACGGGCGAGTCGATGCCGGTCACCAAGGAAGTCGGCGACAAGGTCGTGGGCGGTGCGATCAACCAGACCGGTTCCTTCCTGATGCGGGCGGAAAAAGTTGGTGCGGACACCTTGCTTTCGCAGATCGTCCAGATGGTCGCCCAGGCCCAGCGCAGCCGCGCGCCCATTCAGCGGATGGCCGATCAGGTGTCGGGCTGGTTCGTGCCTGCGGTGATCCTGGTGGCGGTTATCGCTTTTGCGACGTGGTCCCTGATCGGGCCCGAACCGCGCTTCTCCTTCGGATTGGTCGCCGCCGTCTCGGTGCTGATCATCGCTTGCCCATGCGCGCTCGGGTTGGCGACGCCGATCTCGATCATGGTCGGCGTCGGGCGTGGCGCCCAGGCCGGCGTGCTGATCAAGAATGCGGAATCGCTCGAGCGTTTCGAGAAGATCGACACCCTGGTGATCGACAAGACCGGCACCTTGACCGAGGGCCGGCCGGCGGTCACCGCAATTCGCCCGGTCGCCGGGATCGACGAAGCCGAATTGCTCCGGCTCGCGGCCAGCCTGGAACGGGCCAGCGAACACCCCCTGGCGGACGCCATCGTCCGGGCCGCCAAGGCGCGCGACCTGCAACTCTCTCAACCCGGTGAATTCGACTCTCCCGTCGGCAAGGGCGTCGTGGGCGTGGTGGACGGAAAACGGCTGATCCTGGGGTCCGGCAAGTTCCAGGCCGAGCAGGGTATCGACACCAGCGCCCTGGACGCGGAGGCCGAGGCGCTGCGTGCGGATGGTGCCACCGCGATCTTCGCCGCCATCGACGGCCGCGCAGCCGGGGTCTTCGCGATCGCCGATCCGATCAAGCCGACGACGGCGGACGCGGTCCGCGCGCTCAAGGCCGAGGGCATCCGGCTGGTGATGATGACCGGCGACAACCGCACCACCGCCCTGGCTGTGGCCCGCAAGCTCGGCATTGACGAAGTGGAGGCCGAGGTCCTGCCGCAGGACAAGGCCGCCGTGGTGGAGAGGCTTCGCAAGGAAGGCCGCATCGTCGCCATGGCCGGGGATGGGGTCAACGACGCGCCGGCGCTCGCTGCCGCCGAGGTCGGCATCGCCATGGGCGCGGGGTCAGACGTGGCCATCGAGAGCGCCGGTGTCACCTTGCTCAAGGGCGATCTTCAGGGGTTGATCAAGGCGCGCCGGCTGTCGCGGGCGGTGATGCGCAACATCCGTCAGAACCTGTTCTTCGCGTTCTTCTACAATGTCGCAGGCGTGCCGATCGCCGCCGGGGTGCTCTACCCGGTGTTTGGTCTGCTGCTGTCGCCGGCGATCGCCGCCGGGGCCATGGCGCTGTCCTCGGTGAGCGTGGTCGGCAATGCGCTGCGGCTTCGGGCGGTCCGTCTTTAGTCCGCCATGTCGCCTCCCATCGGGCTCGATTATCTACGGAATGCAACGATGACGCGGCGCGCGGCCGGCATTCTCGACCTACCAGAACTGGCAGTGTTCATCTTTGCCTTCCTGCTCAACCTTGTCTGGGAATTCCTGCAGACTCCTCTCTACCAGGGTATGGCGGAAACCGCTCACTGGCAGGGAATCAAGACCTGCGCCCAGGCGAGCGTGGCAGACGGTGCCACTATGCTCGTCGGATTCTGGTCCACCGCCCTGCTGTGGCGCACGCGATACTGGGTGCTCCGACCAACGACGAGACAGGTGGTCGTATTCTCCGGGGTGGGCATCGCCATCACGATTGTCGCTGAATACCTTGCGACGACTCAAGGGTGGACGTGGGGTTGGGCCTACGCAGACGCCATGCCCGTCGTCCCGATCATCGGAACTGGCCTATCGCCGTTGCTGCAATGGGTGGTGCTGCCGCCGCTGACGATCTGGTTCGTGCGCCGTCATCTTACCTCAGGACAGCGCCGCCCATAGCGCCGCTGACCCTAGAGCCTGTCCGTTTCAGATGGAATCATCTGAAACGGATAAACAGGCTCGTTCTCATCTGTTTATAGCACGACGGGCGCTTGAACCGGTAT
>JANNVY010000170.1:0-9147 GCA_031408375.1 Pseudomonadota bacterium
TCTGGGCCTGCTCATACTGGGCGCGGGGCGCGATCCCCTTATCGGCCAGGGTCTTCCAACGATTCCGATCGTTCTGCGCCTGGGCCAGGCTGGCGCGGGCCGAGATAATCCCGGCCTCCTCCTCGCGCGCCTGCAGCTCGACCAAAGGCTGGCCCTTGGCGACGGTCTGGCCGTCCCGGAACAGGACGCGGGTGATGAGCTCGGTGGTGCTGGAGGTGACGACCAAGGACGCGCGACCCTTGGCGACGCCCAGAACCTCGATGGTATCGCTGAAGGGGCGCTGGCCGACCACCACCTGAGAGACCTGCTGGGCGCGGCCGCCGGGGCCGCCGCGGCCACCCGCCCCGCCCGGACCATCTTCCTTGCCGTCCTTGCCAAACGCCAGCTTTAGGCCGGCGGCGAGCACCATCATCAGCACGACGGCGACGGCCGCGATCAGGAAGGCGTGTTTTCTGGCGCTCGTCCGTTCGATCACGCGGATAAATCCCAAGGCCGGCACTGCATCAGCGAGCCGTCCAACCACAGAAGAATGACGATGAACAGACAGTTCAACGATCGCGGGTACAACATCCGTAGCAATCCCAACGCCAGACTACGCGTCAGTCCCGGCCGATGGACAAGTCGGCAGTTTCGGTGGTCCGGCTCGTTAGGTCTTAAACGGGCGGTGCGGCACGGCGGATCACATCTGGCCGCCAGGGAGCGATGGGCTAGGCCTCGTAGCCAGGCAGCTCCCGATCCAGTCGGCGCAACAGTCCGGGCCAGGCAAGAGCCGAGGTGGTTGGCATGGCCATGCCGGCGACCTGGCGGACCTCGGCCTGGGCCGCCTCGGGCGCGAACAGCACGTTCGCGCGGCCCGCGCTCAGAGCCATGGTTTGCTGCTTGCAGGCGCGCTCGAGGAAGAACATGCCCAACCAGCATTCACCGGCCGTCGAACCAGCCGACAGGGTGCCGTGGTTCCTCAGCAACATCAGGTTCTTGGTCCCCAGGTCGGCCACGATCCGCTGGCGCTCATCCAGGTTCAGGGCGATGCCCTCGTAGTCGTGGTAGGCGAGGTTCGGCAGTACCAGCAGCGCGTGCTGCGACAGGGGCAGCAGCCCCTCCTTCTGGGCCGAGACTGCCACGCCCTGGTCGGTGTGCAGGTGCATGACGTAGTGGGCGTCTTCCCGTGCGGCGTGGACAGCGGAGTGGATGGTGAACCCGGCCGGATTGATGAAGCTGGTCGTCTCCTGGACGATCTGCCCTTCCAGATCGATCTTCACCATCGCCGAGGCAGTCATCTCCTCGAAGAACAGGCCGTAGGGATTGATCAGGAAATGGTGCTCGGGTCCCGGCACACGGGCCGAGATGTGGGTGAAGATCATGTCGTCCCACCCGTGCATCGCGACAGCGCGGTAGAGGGCGGCCAGATCGACCCGCGCCTTCCATTCACCCTCGCTGACGCGACCCTTGAGAGATGTCTGTGTTCCGTCGGCCACTACAGCCTCCTGCCCGCCATGTGGCCGGACCGTCGCGCCTTGGGTGAACGTCGTCAAGTTTCACGCCTCGTTAAGCTTGTTTTCATCCGGCGCAGGCGAGGGTCACGCAAGCATCTCATACGGGAGGGGGCTCCTTGACCACCGCGGTTCGGGCGCACGATCTGATCAGTCTGGCGCGCAGCCGCGAAACCGGCGATCGCGAGCGGCTGCTCATGGCTGTGACCGACCTGTGCGACGGGTCGCCCGACAACAGCCGCCGCCCTGAGATCCAGAGCCTGCTGGACAACGTCTTCATGGCCCTGGTGGTCGAGGCCGAGCGCGATATCCGCAAGGTCCTGGCCGAGCGGCTGTCGAGCGTCGACTGGGCGCCCAAGGCTCTGGTCAACGTCCTAGCGCTGGACGAGATCGAGATCGCGCGGCCGATCATCGCCAAGAGTCCGCTGCTGCTGGATCAGGACCTGATCCGCCTGCTCATCGAATCCACCATCGAGCATCAGATCGAAGTCGCCCGCCGACCCGCGCTCAGCGCCCGGGTAGTGGACGCCGTCATCGACCGGGCCGAACCCGCCGTCCTGACCGCGCTCGTCGGCAACGCCACCGCCGAGATCACCGAAGGCGGCATGCGCCGGCTTGTGGAGTCTTCGCGCCGCATCGCCGCCCTGCGCTCGCCGCTGGCGCGGCACCCCAAGCTGACGAAGCTGCTTGCCGAACAACTTTACAGCTGGGTCGGCCAGGCCCTTCGCGCCGCCATCGCCGACCGCTTTCGCATCGACAGCGAGGCGCTGGACCAGGCCATCGCCGACGCGGTCAAGGCCGCCCACCAGGGCCAGCCCACCGAAGAGCGCCAGGTTCTGCTCAGCCGCGACGGCGAGCGCGAGGAAATGGAGCGAAGGCTGATCGCCAAGCTCGAAGCGGCCGGTCAGCTTCGGCCCGGCTATCTGGTCCGCGCGCTCAAGGAGCGCAAGCTGACCCTGTTCGAGAATGCGTTGGCGGCTCTGGGCGGATTTGCGGTCCGCGATGTTCGCGCCGCCATCGACGCCGCCTCGCCCGAGCCCCTGGCCCTGGCCTGCGCGGCGGTCGGAATCGACCGGGTGGTCTTCCCGACCGTCCTGTCGTTGGTGCGCGAGCTGAACGGCGGGCGGCCCTACGGCAGCGAGGCCGGGCGCGCCATTGTCGGCGCCTTCGGGGTCGCTAGCGGGATCGCCGCCGACCACTTCCGCCTCGCGGTCGCCGCCAGAGCCTGAGGGTCGGCCCGACGCCCAGCCGGAATCCGGGTTTGACAATCGCCGGGTTCGACGGTCGAACCTAGGTCAATGAACGCCACATCCTTGCGCCTCTGCTTCACCGCCAGCGACCGGCCCCAGGCGGAGCTCGCCCGCAAGGCCCTGATCCGGCGCTATGGCGACCACGCGCCCGAAGCGTGCGACGTCGTCGTCGCCCTGGGCGGCGACGGGCTGATGCTGGAGACTCTCCACCGCCACCTCGCCCAGGACAAGCCGATCTACGGCATGAACCGCGGCTCGGTCGGCTTCCTGATGAACGACTACGACGAGGAGGGCCTGTTGGAACGCATCGCCGCGGCCCAGAGGGCGGTCATCCATCCTCTGCGGATGACGGCGGTGACAGCTGCAGGCGAGACCATCAATGCCCTGGCGATCAACGAAGTCTCGCTGCTGCGCCAGACCCGCCAGACCGCCAAGCTGAAGATCTCGGTGGATGGCCGCGTTCGCCTCCCCGAGCTGTTTTGCGACGGCGCACTGGTGGCCACCCCGGCGGGGTCCACCGCCTATAATCTGTCGGCCCACGGCCCGATCATCCCCTTCGGCGCCCAGGTGCTGGCGCTCACCCCGATCAGCGCCTTCCGCCCCCGCCGGTGGCGAGGCGCCCTGCTCCCCCACACGGCCAAGGTGACGCTCGAGGTGCTCGAACCCGACAAGCGGCCGGTCAGCGCGGTGGCCGACAATTTCGAGGTCCGGAACGTGGCCCGAGTAGCGGTCGAGGAAGACCACGCCCGCTCGCTCACCATGCTGTTCGACGCCGACCACAGCTTCGAGGAACGCGTCCTGGTCGAGCAGTTTTCGGTCTGACCGTTAGCACTTCATAAGCGGCTTGCGGCCATTATCGACCCCCGCGTGGTCATCCCTTGCACCACGCTGGAGGAGAAGGCCGTGAACAAGCCGTCGGGCGCCCAATTCATCCAGCCGCCGAACACCCTTCGCCTGAAGGTCGGCGGCAGCCGTTTCGGCGGCATCGATCCCGCGGCGCTGGCCAAGGCCGAGGCCGCCCTGGCCAACCTGTCATCCCAGTTCGACGAATGGCTGAACGACGAGATGCAAAAGCTCGACGCCGCACGCGCCGAGATCCAGGCCCACGGCTACACCCCGGCCACCGCCGAGACGCTCTATCTGCGGGCCCACGACATGAAGGGCCTGGGCGGGACCTATGGCTACCCGCTGATCACCCGCATCGCCGCGTCGCTGTGCAAGCTGACCGATGAGGAGCGCGTGCGCATGAAGGCCCCGGTCTTCCTCATCGACGCCCATATCGACGCCATCAAGGCCATCGTCCGCGACCAGATCAAGGCCGAGGACCATCCGGTCGGCATCGCGCTGTCGGTCGAGCTCGAGCGCAAGGTCGCCGCACACCTGGCGACGCTATAGCGGCGTTCGGATTTCGAGATTCAAGACTAAGCCCGCGAACAAGGTTCGCGGGCTTTTTCGTATCGAGGGAGTTAAATCAGGCCGCGTTGGCGCGCGGCGCGATGGCCTCCGGAGCGCGGTCCAGCCGCTCCAGGAGGTAGTTGATATCGTCTTTGGCCGCATAGGGCTGGGCCGTCAGGAAGCGCTGAATCATCCGCTCCTGGAAGCGCTCGCGGTCGCGGTGCCCGCCATCGAACTGCAGCGAGCGATAGGCGTCGACGCCCGCGCGGAAGGCTGCGAACAGGCGCGATGGCAGGCCGGCGCGGTCATAGATCGCGCGCAGTCCCAGCGGGCCCGCGTCATGGATCATCAACCAGGTGCGCTGATGGGCGACCCCGGCCAACTCGGCGATGGCGTGCTCGAAGAAGGGCATCTGCCCGCGCCCGATCGCGCGAATCAACAGCGACGGCGTCAGCCTTCGATTGCGCGCCAGGTGACGGACGAACTCGCCCATGTCGCTGGTCACTGCGGCCTGTTCGACCAGATCGACCGTGGCGCGCTCCCGCGCCGCGGCGGCCAGTTCGATCGCCGTCTCGGGCTTCAGTGAGTGGCGCGCCACCAGGTGCTCGCGCACCGTGTCGCTGACCAGCTTCACAAGCCGCTCCGAGATCGCCACGGGCAGGACGGCGCGGAAGGCCAACGCCTGGGTGATGTCCTGGGACGCCGCGAACCGGTCCACGACCATGCCCAGCGACTTCTCGGAGAAGGCGGCGTTGTCGTTGGCGCAGGCGATCTTGACCGCCTCCTCGGCCCCGACCTCGGCGATCACCTCGGTCACGATCGGTGACAGGCGCTCGCGGCCTGCCACCGCGCTCTGCTTTGCGATGGATCCCGCGCGCACGATCTGGGCCAGGTCGTCGTCGGTGAACACCGGCGACCAATTGACGACCGGCAAGGCCACCGTCTCGACATCGCGTGCCAGCTTCAGGGCGGTGTCGCGCGGCAGCAGCGGCGAAGACTTGAGCGTCACGGCAAGCGCCCGCCGCACCAGCTCGGTGGCGTCGCCCGCCAGCACCCGGATGATGTCCTGGGCCGCCTCCCGATCCTCCTCGGTCAGGACCGCCTTCTCCATCGAACGGCACAGCTTGTGGGCGGCGGCGGCGCGATCATCGGCGCTGTCACCCTTCACCAGCCGGCGAATGTCGGACTCGTTCAGCCGCGCGCGCGTGGGGATCATTACAGGGTTCTCAAAGGCATGGAACTAGCCTGGGATCATCCTTCATCAACCCTAATGAAGATTTACCTACCGCCACTGAAGAAAGGCTTACGCATCGTAACCCTGCGGCAACCCTGGGGGGTGCAGAGTGCCGCCATGTCCGAACCCCCTGCTCCGGCGCCCAGGCTGCGCACCCTCGCCGAGATCGAGCAGGCGATCGCGCGGCAGGCGCTTGACGCACAGGTTCGCATGCTGCCCTACGCCCTGGCGTTCTTCGGCCTGTGCCTGCCGATCTTCGCCGCCACCGCGGCCTATGCGCCCAACGCGGTGCGACTGCTGATCTGCCTGGGGGTTTACGGATTCAACTGGGCGGTGTTTTACGGAATCATCGACTGGCTGAAGCGCGAGCCCAAGGCGGCCGAAGACCTCAAGCGCCGCACGGCGATGCAGATCGGCGGCGGTCTGCTTTGGGCCGTGGCGGTGCTGCAGACCTCCTACTTCGCGCTCGGCGCCGGACCCTACGCCGAGACCCTGCTGGTGCTGTGCGCCGGGGCCGCTGTCGGTGTGATCTTCTTCTCTTCCCCGTCGCTGCCCAGCCTGCTGCTGGTCGGCCCGATCGCCGCCGCGGGTCCAATCATCGGCCTGCGCAGCGATCCGGAGACCGCCTGGACGGGGCTGCTGGTCCTGTGCGGCTCGGCGCTGGCGCTCGCGCTGGCGCTCATCCTGAACCGTCACCTGCGTGAGCACTTCACCCTCAATCTCGAGCGCGACGGCCTGATCGAGGACCGCGAGGCCGCGCTCAAGGACGCGCGTCGCCTGGCCAGGTCCAAGTCCGATATCGTAGCCACCCTGTCGCACGAAATCCGCAACGGCCTGTCGGGCGTGGCCCATGTGCTGGCCGGGGCTTTGGGCGCCGGCTCGCGCGGCGCGCCCTCGCGCGAACAGCTCAAGGCCGCCCTGCACGCCGCTCGTGATCTGGTGGACGTGCTGGATGCCACCCTTGATTCCGAGACCGCCGATGCCGGCCGCCTACTGGTCACCCCCAAGGCCGTCGACGCCGACCGGCTGGTCCAGGACATGGTGCTGCTCCACCGCCAGGCCGCCGGCTCCAGGGGCCTGGAGATCGTCGCCCAAGTCGAGCCGGTGGCCGCCAGGGGCGCGGTCATGGCCGACAGCGCGCGCCTGCGCCAGATCCTCAACAACCTCGTCGGCAATGCGGTGAAATACACCCTGCGCGGCCGCATCGAGGTCCGCGCCTCCCTGGCCGCCCCCGATCGCGTGCGGTTCGAAGTCGCCGACACCGGCCCGGGCCTGTCCGCCGACGAACTTGCCCAAGCGTTCGAGCCCTTCACCCGCGTCTCGCGCACCGGCGCCGGCATTCCCGGCGCGGGCCTTGGCCTGTCGCTGTCGCGCAGCCTGGCGGTGCTGATGGGCGGCACGCTGACCGCCGAGAGCGCGCCGGGCGTCGGCAGCCGCTTCGCGCTGGAGCTGTCCTTCGACGCCAATGCCGTCGCCCTGCCTGATCCGCCCCGGGAGGCGCAGAACGAAGTCTCGGCCCCGGCGCTGCGCGTGCTCATCGCTGAGGACGACGCGCTGAACGCCGCCATGCTGCGTGCCGTGCTTGAGCAACTTGGCCACCGCGTCCTGCTGGCCCAGGATGGCCGTCGCGCGATGGAGCTGCTCAAGGTATCGGACGTGGATCTGGTGATGCTGGACGGCCGCATGCCGGTGCTGGACGGCCCCGCCTGCGCTCGCGCCATCCGCGCGCTCGACGGCGATCAGGGTCGCCTGCCGATTGTCGCCGTCATCGGCGGCGACCTCGACGAGGCCCAGGCCATGACCGAGGCCGGCTGCGACGCCGTGCTGCGCAAGCCCGTGACGGTCTCGGCCGTCGCCCGCGCCGTCGCCGACGCGGCCTCGGCCGATCGCAAGCGCGACGAAGAGGAACGACGCGCCGTCGCCTAAACCCTTTCCTTTTCAGGCGGAATCGCCTGAAACCGACGAAAAAGGGCCTACGCCTACGCTTGGAGCACGTCCGGGCGGCGAAACCGGATCCGCTTTCGCCTGACGTGCTCTAGAATTTCAGAAACTCAGGTCTCGTCTTCGGGGCCGAACGCGCCCAGCAGCTGGGCTTCAAACAGCGACTGCCCGAGACCGTCCTTGCCGTTCATCTGGTCCAGCAGGCCTCGGTCGGACCGCAGGCGGTCCATGCGTTGCGCCAGCGCCATGCTTCGGATCAGCCCCTCGTCCACCGGGGCGGCGGTGACAGCGTTCGGATCCACCGCCGGCCCGGCTCCACCTGTGCGCATCAGGTTGGCGTAGACCTCCGACACCGTCGCCGCCCGTCCCTCGCGATAGAAGATCGAACGATTGGCGCCGGCAGCATCGGGAAACAGTCGCGGCGCCGAAGCGTTGGGATTGGCGCGCACCGCTTCGATCAGCCGGGCCGAGCCGGCCGGGCCCAGGAAGTGAGCGGCGTAGAGGTCTCCGGCCGAGGGCTCACGCCCCGTGCGACCGCGCAGATAGGCGGCGTTTCCGCTGGCCAGCTCACCGGCCATGACCGACGCCGCCTGGGCGTCGTAGCGAAGGTTCAGCACCGTGCGGCGCGCGCCGGGATCGGTGACGCGGTAGCGCCCGTCATCGCCGCGCGAGATCATGTCTGCGAAGCGCTGCAGGCCGTGCTTGGCACCGTGCTGCTTGACCGTCGCCAGCCAGGTCTGCTCGACGAACTGGAACAGGCCGGCGGCCGAACTGGTGGGGGCCTTGGCGGAAGGGTTGAAGCTGCTTTCGCGGCGCGCCGTGCGGACCAGGAAGTCGAAATCGACGCCGGTGGCCTGGGCGGCGTTTCGCAACGCGCCCTCGACCGCCCCGAATCCCCTGATCGCGCCCAGACTCATGGGTCGACCGTGGCCAAACATGGTTAACGGCGACCTAAGCACCCGCCGCAAAGCTGCCGTAACGTCAACCAACCGTCGCCGTAAGGCAGGCACACGCTCCCTTCCAGAGCAGGGCGATCAAGCCCCGCCGTAGAGGGAGATTGAGGCCATGATCTTGAGAGCCGCGGGCCATGGAGGCCTGGTCAATCCGCTGGAGTACGGGGGTCCGCCCCGCAAGCTGCCCACGTGGATGTGGGGGGCCATCGGCGTTTCGGTCGCCCTGCACGTGGCCGGCGGGATTTTCCTCTACAGCCAGCAGTTCATCACCGTGGCGCCGGCGCCCGAGGACGAGCGCACGATCACCTTGATCCCCTACACCCCGCCGCCCCCGCCGCCGGTCGTTCAAAGGACGCCGCCCAAGCCGGCCGCCAGCCCGCCGATCCGTTCACCGCTGACTACGCCGCCGCCGACTGCGCCCACGGCGCCCTTCGCGCCGAACCCGACGGCGACGACGCCCACCGGGCCGATCACCACCCTGACGCCCACGCCGCCGGTGACGTCGCCGACCGGGACCGGCGACATCCAGGCGCCTCCAGGCCTGATCCGCAATCCGACCTGGATCAGCAAGCCGACCGGCCCCCAGATGGAGCGAGTCTATCCCGTCCGCGCCATTGAGGCCGGGATCGGCGGCAAGGTGGTCATCCAGTGCGCCGTGACGGTTTCCGGCACGCTGACGGGCTGCTCGGTCGGGTCGGAAACGCCTGCCGGAAAGGGCTTTGGCGCCGCAGCTCTGCGGCTGTCGAAGTACTTCAGGATGAGCCCCCGCACCGTCGACGGCCGGCCGGTCGAGGGCGCCCTGGTCAGTGTGCCGATCACCTTCGCGGTGAACTGACGGACATTGCGCGTCAGGCCGGATCGAAACGGTCCGGCCTGAACGCCTC
>JANNVY010000171.1:0-4194 GCA_031408375.1 Pseudomonadota bacterium
GTAGTGCTTCTCGTCCTTGATCAGCGCCGCGCGCGACAGGTGATAGAACTCCTCGACCTTGCGACCGATCACCTCGCGGTCCATCGCCTCCATCAGGGCCAGGTACTCCTTGAGGGAGACCGGCACCTTGGCGTCGCGCAGTTCGGTGAAGAGGCGGAGGAACATGGCTATCGTCCGTGGACCTTGGTGAACTGGTCCATGCGCGCCGCCCAGGTCACGGCTTCCACCATCTGAGCCTCGCTGGCATTGGCCAGCGGCCCGGTGATCCTGAGCTTTACCGTCCAATCCTCGACGAGCGCGATGGTCAGGCCAGTGTAGGCGTCGCCGTGTTCGCTACGAAAAATGAACTTGGCCTGCTTGCTGGTTGGGAGGGCGCTGGAGGTCACCGAAACGCTCGGCCCTTCGTACGGGCGAAGGCTGGGAAACCGATTGCGGATGGTCGCTACATTGCTGTCGAAGCTCTGCTGCAGGGTGGGCTGGGCTGTGTAGCGGGCGGCGTAGATCGACAGGTCGATGCCAAGAATTTGGGTATGGCAACTGGCGTTCTCGCCCGGAGCAGCTCCATCGAAGAGCCCGACGGAGTTGAACGACGAGCCCGGCTCGAAGCTGCATTCGAGCCCGCTCGGCTTGTGGCGAACCGCAGGCAGCGCGCTGTCTGTAACGTTCTCGAACCACTGCGAAGCACCCGGTTCGGCGGTGATGATGCGATCGGCTTCCGCGCGGGCGGCGGCGATCTGTTCAGCCGTGGCCGGCGCCGGCTTGTCGGCCGAGGCTGCTGGCGCAGCCGAGGCGACTAACGGGGTCAGAAGCAGCGCGGCGGCGAAGATCAGGAAACGCATGAGACTGACTATGACCTATCCGCGCCTCAGGATGAACTCGTCATCCAGCCAGTCGCCGACGGGGAACTTGTATTCCCCGACCGGGCGGAAGCCATAGTGGCCATAGAGGCGGATGGCCTTGTCGTTGCCGCTCCAGACTCCAATCCACTCCGAACCGGAGAAACGATCGGCGATGGCGGCGAGGGCGATTTCCAGCAACTTCGTGCCAAGTCCCAGTCCCTGCGCCTCCTTGCCGATGTAGAGCCGCTTCAACTCGCCATTGGCCTTGCTGGCGTCGGGATGGGGCAGTGAACAGGGGCCGATGTTGGCGAAACCGCCGATCACGCCGGCCTCGTTGACCGCCACCCACCAGTCCTGTTCAGGGTTGGCCAGGTTGGCCGTGATCACCGCCCCGCCAAAGGCATCTTCAATGAATGCTGCCAGGTCGGCGGGCGGGTAGGGGATGCCGAACCCGTCGACAAAGGTCTCGGTGAAGGTGCGGCCGCCGAGAGCAGAGAGCTGGGCGATATCGGCGGCAGTGGCGGGGCGGATCGAGTGCATCGCTGCGGACATACCGAATCCTGTCTAATAGTGTGAGCCAAATGTCCGTCGCCTTCTTCACCCACGCCGACATGCTGGAGCACCGCCCCGGCTCGGGTCATCCCGAGCGGCCCGAGCGGCTGGCGGCGGTGACCGCGGCGCTGGCCGACGCGTCAGACCTCCGCCTCGACCAGCGGCAGGCGTCGGAGGCCTCCGCCGAAGACCTGGCCCGCGTCCATCCACACACTCTTGTAGCGGCCCTGTTTGCCGCCGCGCCGCGCGAGGGCGTGGTCCAACTGGACGCCGACACCGTCCTGTCGCCGGGAAGCGTGCGGGCCGCGAGGCTGGCGGCCGGCGCTGTTCTGGATGCGGTGCGGGGCGTGGTCGCCGGCGATTTCGACCGCGCCTTCTGCGCGGTGCGCCCGCCAGGCCACCATGCCGAGCCGGACCGACCCATGGGATTTTGCCTGTTCTCCAACGTCGCGATCGCGGCGAGGGCGGCGCAGGCGTTGGGGCTGGGCCGCGTGGCGGTGGTCGACTTCGACGTCCACCACGGCAACGGCACCCAAGCAGCCTTCGAGGCCGACGAGACCCTGTTCCTCGCGTCCATCCACCAGTCGCCGCTCTATCCAGGCACTGGGATGGAGGAGGAGATTGGCGTCGGCAACATCGTCAACGCCACAGTCGCCCCGCATGCCTCCTCGACGGCCTGGCGGCAGCGGTTCGAGGGCGTGCTGATGCCGGCGCTGGATGCGTTCGCGCCGGACCTCGTCCTGATCTCGGCAGGCTTCGACGCCCACCGGCGCGACCCCCTCGCGCACCAGTCGCTGGAGGAGGCCGACTACGCGTGGGCGACCCGGGCCGTGGTCGAGGCGTCGCGTCGCTCGGCGCGGGGCCGGGTTGTTTCGTCGCTCGAGGGCGGTTACGACCTTGAGGCGTTAGGCCGTTCGGCGGTCGCCCACGTTCGCGCGTTGCAAGCGGCGTGAGTGGCCCGCGAGGCTCAGGGGCTATGACGACCGACACCCTTCCAGAGGTACGATCCAACCGGACGCCTGCCCAGGGCGCCGCCGCCGCCGTGGCGCGGACGGGGGCCATCGTCCTGACCCGTCACGGCGAACCGGCCCTGTCGCGCAAGATCATGCTCACGTCGGCCGGCTATCGCGACTGGTGGGCCCGTTACGAGGCAGGCGGCCTCTTGGGCGGCCAGGTCCCGCCGGCCTGTCTGGTGGAAACCGCCCGCGCGGCCGGCATCGTTTTCTCCTCCACCCGCCAGCGCGCCGTCGAGACCGCCGCCGCCGTGGCCGGGCAGGGCAACGCCACGGCCGATGTGCTCTTTATCGAAGCGCCGCTGCCGCCGCCGCGCTTCCCCTCCTGGTTCAAGCTCTCGCCGCGCTGGTGGGGGGTGGTGGCCCGCTTCTGGTGGTGGTTCTTCGACCACAACGAAGGCCAGGAGACCAAGGCCCAGGCCAAGGTGCGCGCCGGCAAGGCCGCCGACGCCCTGGAGCGCCACGCGGCGAGCGGCAAGGACGTGCTGGTCCTGGCCCACGGCTTCTTCAACGGCATGATCGGCGTCGAGCTGGCGCGGCGCGGCTGGCGCTGCACCCGCGACAGGGGCTTCAAGTACTGGTCGGCGCGGAAGTTCGAGAAGGGTTGACCGCGCCAGAATTGCATTTGTACTAAAATTGGTACATATATGCGAACCAGTGTGAGATCACCGATGAACGTCCTTACCTATTCCGACACCCGCGCCAACCTGAAGAGCGTCATGGACAGCGTCGTCGATGATCGCGCGCCGGTCGTCGTGACACGGCAGAAGGGTGAGGCAGTGGTGATGGTCTCCCTGTCCGACTGGAACGCGATCGAAGAGACGCTTCACCTGCTTTCTTCTCCGGCGAACGCGACGCGCCTTCGCAGCTCGATTGCTGAGCTTGATGCGGGCACGGGCCGGGAACGTGACCTGATTGAACCGTGAAGCTGGTCTTCTCGGAAACGGCCTGGGAGGATTACCTCTATTGGCAATCGAACGACGCCAACGTCCTTGAGCGGCTCAACAATCTCATCAAGGAGTGCAGCCGCACGCCTTTCAAGGGGATCGGGAAGCCGGAGCCCTTGAAGGGTGACCTCGCGGGGTGGTGGTCGCGGCGCGTGACCCTCGAAGATCGCCTCGTCTACCGGATGAGCGGCAAGGGCGACACCAAACAGCTGGAGATCGCTCAGTGCAGGTTCCACTATTGAACACGCCGGGGCAGTGCGCATCGGAAGTACGGCGCCAAACCCGCTAATCCCGCGATATCCTGCCTCTGCGGGGTTGACCCCAGCGATTCTCACCGGTAGTAACCCGCCTCTTGCTGAGCCGGCCGTAGCTTTTCGGAGCTAGACGCGGTTCGCGGAAACAGTTTTGGGCCCTCGCTTTTCCGCGCGGGCCTATCGTTTTTGCGGACTTCCGCGTCCTGGGGGAAACCTCAGGGTTGGTCTTTGAAATGGTTCAGGGCACGCGGGCGTCTTCGCCCAGAGGAATTACGAGCGATATGGATCGTCAGAACATCCGCATCCGGCTCAAGGCCTTCGATCACCGCGTGCTGGACCATTCAGCACGCGAGATCGTGAACACGGCCAAGAGAACGGGCGCACAAGTGCGCGGGCCGATCCCGCTGCCTACCCGCATCGAACGTTTCACCGTCAACCGCTCGCCGCACGTCGACAAGAAGTCGCGCGAGCAGTTTGAAATCCGCACGCACAAGCGTGTTCTCGATATCGTCGACCCCACCCCGCAGACTGTGGACGCGCTGATGAAGCTCGACCTGTCCGCCGGTGTGGACGTCGAGATCAAGCTGTA
>JANNVY010000172.1:0-5743 GCA_031408375.1 Pseudomonadota bacterium
CTGCTGATATTGAAGCTGTCCCAGTCGATCACCACACGGTCGGCGTTCTGGGTGACCGTCAGGGTCCCCGTGCCGGGCGTGAAGGTCGCGGCCGTGCCGACAAAGGGGCTGTTGGCGAATATGGTCGGGTTCACCGGCAAGGCCAGGGCCGCGGTCGAGACCGCCCAGCCGATGGCTGCCGCCGAGGCGCCCATCAGCACTGTGGAGCGCACCGGTCCCTTTTTGCGTGCTGCGCCGTTGATTGCGTTCGTGTATTTCATGGCCGTACTCCGTCTCCATGACCGGTCCACAGGTCTTCGTTACCCGAGCCCGTGATCGGCTCGCCGATCCGTTGCTGCTCATAGGCCCGGTCCGCCCCCGGCGCGACGAGCGTACGGAACAGCTCGGAATCCGGATCCTCGCTGGCCGCCTGCTCCTCAGCCGCCTCTTCCTCGGCGGCGGCCTCGTCGGACGCCTCCTCATCCGCGCTGGCCTCGGAATCCGGGTCAGCGCTCGCCTGGTCGGCAGGCGCCTCGTCCGCAGGCGGGATGTCGACCATGGCGATCTCGGTCGGCGTTGCGAACTGCGGGACCTCGCTGGCCCCGCCGCAACTGAACCCGCCGAACTGACACCCATTGATCGTGTACTGAACGTTATCTTCGAGCGTCGAGGACAATAGCCAGGGGTTTTCCGCCACGTCGCGCCCCTCGACCGGCGTCGTCCCGGTGAAAACGCCGAACAGCTGCACCGTGATCGGGCCGCTCTCCAACGAGATGATGTAGCCGTCCGGCCCGCCGATGACAGCCCCGTCGAGGCTTGGATCGGCCGAGATCAGTTCCATGCCCTGGACGGGTTCGCCGATCAGCAAGCCGGCGAAATCACCTTGCGTGCCTGTGTTTTGCTGGATGATCCGACCGGCTCCAAACAGGGTCAGACTGTCGGCGGCGATGAAGATGTGACCCTCGTCGACATCCAGGTCGTTGGGCAGGTTGGCGTTGAAGTCGTCGTCGTTGATGGCTGCGAGGATAAAGTCCTCCGAGCCCATGAAGATGTCGCCGGTCGCCAGCAGGCTTACGTGGGCGAACGGATTGGTTGCGGAGCCGATGCTGCCCAGGATGTTGATCTGGCCCGGGATGAAACCGGTGAGGCCGGTAAACGGCGACTGATCCTGCACCACCCCGACCCAGAGATCGACGACGCCCGGCAGCGTCGGCGTCAGGTCGCCCAGGATGTCCACCGCGTTAAGCGAACCCGTGCCGAACACCAGCGTGTCCACGACCGAGGCGTCGATGGTCAGGTCAAGGACCGAGACATCGGAATCCGGCAGGGGATTGGGATTGGAATTGTCGGCCCCGCCAATGAACACCAGGGTCTGGCCGTGAAGGTTCTGGAACTCATCGTTCGACAGGTTGAATTGGCCGCCCAGCTCGTAGGCGCCGACATTTGCAATCCCGTCGTCGCCGCCGATGACCATGTCGTCCGAACCGCTCAAGCCACGGAAGGCGATCGCCGCGGCCGTGATGTCCCCGGCGATGGCCACATCGCCGGCCCCGACTTTGACCCCGGCGAAAGCGTCATCGGCGAAATAGGGCGGGCTTCCGTTCAGCGGCGCGTCGGCCGTCAGGGTAGCGCCTGAGGTGAGAACGAACGCGTCGACGGCGTAGAAATAGATGTCCTGCGTGGCGTGCAGGTCGCCACTGACCACGATCGAGCCGTTGTAGGCATATCCGATGATTGTACGCGCCTCGACGTCGCCCGAGATGGTCATCGCCGCGTCCGCCAGGGCGGGGCCGCTGTCGAAGCCGTTGGCGTAGAAGTAGGCGAAGTTGTTCCCCGCATCGAGGGTCGCGCCGGCTTCGACCACCAGGTGGTGCTGCGTCGTCAGCACGATGGCGTCGTCCGCATACGCATGCGGCACGATGGCGGTCGTCGGCACGCCGTCGGCGTCCGACTGAAGGAGCGCCCCCGACTCGATGGCGATGTCGCCATGGGCGTTGAAGACAAGGATGCGGTCGTTGGCCTCCAGCACCGCAGTTCCGGAGATGACGATGTCGTCGCCTGTAGCCGGGCGGACCGCCGTGCCGCCGCCGATCACGATCTCGTCCGTCGCAGTCAGGGCGCCGCTGATGGTGATGACGTCGTTGGCGCGCACCACAATGCGCGAGCCCGACACATCGCCGTCGATGTCGATCGTCCCGTAGTGGCCGGTCATCATGACCTGCTGCTGGGGCCCCGTCCCGGCCCCGATGATCGTGGCCCCGTCCTCGATCACGAGGTCGCCGTCGCCGAGGTAGTAGGTGTTGGCCGGCGTATTCAGGCCCGCGCCCGAGGCGATGAACACGCCGATGCCGTTCAACAACCCGTCGCCGTCGGTATCGCCCGTGATGCTGGCGCTGTACCTGATGACCACATCGCCGCCCGACCGGATGCGCACTTGGCCGCCCGCCGAAACATTGCCTTCGATGGTGGTCAGGGTGTCGGCCGAAGTCGACCAGATGTCGACGATGGCGTCGGCGTGGACGATGCCTTTGATCCTGATGTCGGCGATGTCGCCATGGGAGTGCAGTCCCACGTCACCGCCGGCGTAGATGGAGGTGTCGACATTGACCTGCAGGATGCTGTAGGCGAAGGCCTCGAAGTCGCCGCTGGTGACGACATCGCCGGTGACGTAGACCTCCGTGGCGTCCAGCGAGACGTCGCCCACGGACGTGAATTGACCCGAGGCGGTGATGTTCGTGATCTCGCCGTTGACGATGTCCGCAGTGGTGTCGGTTCCGCCCCACACATGGATGCCGTCGCCATTACTGGGATCGGCGCCGGTGACGGTCATCGACCCGTCGAGATTGATGACGCTCTCGAAGTTGCTCTCGGTGAACTGGGCGCTTTCGATCACGATCCAGTCGGCCGTCGTATCCGCGTAGTGATGCAGGATTGGCTGGCCACGGCCGCTCGGGTCGCTGGCCTGGTGGGCCGCCGCCAACTCCCAGCCGTCGGGATTGGCCACACCCTGGCGGAAGTCGACCGTGCCGCCCTCGGCAACGATGAAGCCCACCTGCGATTGAGCCCCACCAATCTCGCCGCCGGCGATTTCGAGGTGCGAGGCCTGCAGCACGACGAAGCCGGAGCCGTTGGAGAAGATTTGCGCGCCCGGGTTCACCGTCAGGGTGTTGAGGTTCTCGGCGTTCCCGAAGTTCACAAACACCGACAGGTCCGTCAGCCCAACCGACTCGTTGGCCTGGAAATCGTCCAGCGCCCCCAGGCCCGCGAAGAACGATCCGACGTTCACTTGGGCGTTGGCGCCGAACAGGATTCCGCCGGGCGAGAACAGCCAGACCGAGCCGTTCCCGAACAGGTTGCCGTCGATGGTGGTGAAGGCCGCCGGATCGATACGGTTGAAGGCGATGAAGTTGTCCTGGCCCTGGACGAAGGTCACCGTCTCGCCGCTGCTGATATTGAAGCTGTCCCAGTCGATCACCACACGGTCGGCGTTCTGGGTGACCGTCAGGGTCCCCGTGCCGGGCGTGAAGGTCGCGGCCGTGCCGACAAAGGGGCTGTTGGCGAAGATGGTCGGGTTGGCCGGCAGCGCCAGGGCCGCAGTCGAGACCGCCCAACCCAGGGCCGCGGCCGAGGCGCCCATCAGCACCTGGCGATTCCATACCTGCGGCTTCACAGGCATGGCGCGGGCATTCATCGTCCGATCCCCCGCCGAGCTTGCCGGTAAAGGCCCTCGGCCAAATCATCCCAGGTGGCGGTGAAATTGATCAGCAGCCGGCTGCCCGGCGTCTTCTCGCCGATCCCTAGCGGTTCGTTCAGCGGTTTGGCCCAGGTCAGGTCCAGCCGGCCATGGCCGGGCATGTCCAGGCGCAGGCCGACCCCCGCCGAGGCCACGGTGCGGGCGCGGACGCCGAAGCTGTCCTCGTTCCAGTAGCGGACGCCGTCATAGAAGACGAAGGGCGCATAGCGGAACCGGCCGTTGACGATCGGATAGGGACCCCAGCGGGATTCCACGGTCAGGCCGGCGGCCGAGTCCCCCAGGGCCGATCCCGGATCGTAGCCGCGGCCGATCGAGAGGTTGCCGATGCCGTACTCCTCGGGGGCCAGCAGCGGGTCCTCGCTGGACTGGCCCTCGAAGCGGGCGAAGACCCGCCAGCGCTCGGCGATCTCCATCTCGCCGTCGAAGCTGGCCCGGATAACCAGGGCCTCGGGATTGCCTTCCGGCCGCGAGGCCAGGGGCTGCCCCTCCGCGCTGGCGTCCAGCACGTCGAGCCCGCGCCGGATCTCGGCGGCGAAATGCACGGTGCGGTCCTCGCGGGGCCGCCACGTGCCGGAAACCTGCAGCGAGGCGACCCGGGTCTTGTCCTCGGTGATCGGTATCGACGAGAAAACGTCCGTCATCTGGTCGGAATAGTCGAAACCCCCCGTGGCCCAGACGCTGAGGCTTGGGCGCAGCACCAGCGGGTGGGCGATCTCGAGCCGCGCCGCATTGACGTCCGTGGCCAGGTCAAGCGGCGCCACCGCGCCCTGGGGACTGGCCTGGGCCCACAGGTAGGACAGGTTCACCGTCGTGCCCTGGGCGTTGATCCGCCGGGAGTGACTGAAGCGCAGGACCTGCTGCTCGTCGGTCTCGAAGGTCGTATAGGCTTGGAACGAAGTCTGGTCGCCGTACATCGAGGCGCCGAAGAAGTCGGCCCCCACCAGCACGCCCCAAGGCCCCACCGGGTCGGAGAACAGGTTGTTGGCGTTGACGTAGGCGCGCCAGTCGCGCCGGCGAGACTGGACCACCAGGTCCATGCCGCCGGGCTTGGAGCCGCGCCGCAGGGCGCCGGCCATCGACAGGCCCGGCACCGTGCGCGCCAGTTCATAAGACCGCTGCAGCTCGGCGCCCGACAGGGGCTCGCGGTCCAGCAACGGCTGGAAGGCGGCCGTGGCCTGACGGCGCGCGGTGGGATCGTCGCCCACCACCGTCAGGTCGCTGATCCGGCCCTCGACCACCACGAAATTGACGATGCCGCCCTGGATCTCCTGGGGCGGCACCACCACGGCGACGAAGGGATAGCCGGCGTTTCGATAGATTTCCTCGGCCTTGCGCGCGATCGCCCGCAGGTCGGCGTAGGTGACGTCGCGGCCGATGTAGGGGCTCCAGGCCGGCGCGAGCGCCGCTTCCGCCACCGCCTTGGCGCCGGTGAAGTTGGCGCCCTGCAAGCTCAGCCCCGCGATCGCCGACGATCCCGCATCGCCCGACGGCACGGGCCGATTGAGGTCAAGCGGCGTGGACGTCTGCGGCGGCGGCGGCAGGGCTGCGGTCGGGTCATTGGACGACAGCGGCTGGTCCTGCGCCATGGCCGGCGCCGCTGTCGCGCACGCCAACCCGGCGGCAATCAGGAATGCTCTCAGACGCATGGGCCCCCCGGCGTCGCCATCGTACGGCGCGGACACTATATCCAGCGCGCCATCCTGTATGGATCTGATCGAGCAAGACTACTGCAAAGCCGGGCTAAGTAAATGCCAGAAACTGCCGTTACTTCATAACTTTACCACAGTTGACCGTGACCATTAACCCTTTGATATTGCTGGTAACGTAACAGGCGCTGCCACAGCCCACGGTTGGATCCGAAAGCGTGTCCGTACGCCGCAGCGACAATTCGGCCTCCGCCTACCCCATCCACCCCAACGCCGGCCGGTCGCGTTCCACCACCGCCCGCCTCGGCCTCTGCGCCTGCAGACTGACGGCCAGATAACGAAAGGCGTCGAGCGCACCCTCGGC
>JANNVY010000173.1:0-2015 GCA_031408375.1 Pseudomonadota bacterium
CGGGAATGGCTCCCGGATAGCGGTTGTTGAAATCGCTCATGGCGACAACGTCTCCCAAGCAGCCCGCGGCGCGGGCCCATGACGCCATATTTGGCGATGACCGGGCGTTTGCGCAAGCACCACAAGGGTTTTCGCCGCAGGCGGCGCGCACTGGAGCGAAATCCGGCCCGACTGCATCAGGCCGGTCGCACCAGTCCCTTGTTTGGTCACATTTTCTGGCGGCGAACCGGCGCCCACTTCGCCGGAAAATGTTCTAGGCTCACGGCCATGATCCGCCTGTTCGCCGCCGTCGAGATTCCACCCGAGATCGCCCAAGGCCTGGCGCGCCGCCAGCAGGGTCTGCCCGGTGCGCGCTGGCGCCCGCCCGAGGCGCTGCACATCACGCTGCGCTTCTACGGCGAGATGCGAGAGGAGACCGCCGCCGAACTGGATGAGGCCCTGGCCGAGATCCGCGTCGACCCGTTTGACCTGACCCTGGCGGGGGCCGGGTGCTTCGGAGAAGCCGACGACATCCGCGCCGTTTGGGCCGGAGTGGAAGCGTCGCCGGCGCTGGAGCGCCTGGCCGCCCGCTGCGAGGCGGCGGGGCGTCGGGTCGGGATCAAGGGCGAGGCCCGTCCCTACCGCCCACACGTCACCCTGGCATACTTGCGCGGTCCCGATCCCGACCGGGTCGGGGCCTGGATCGCAGATCACAACCTGCTGCACTCGCCACCGTTTCCGGTCAGCGCGTTCGGCCTCTATTCCAGTTGGCTGTCCAAGGAAGGCTCGCGCTACGAGCTCGAACGGGACTACCCCCTATCGGCATGACCATGACACCCACCGCCCTGCGCTCCGTGTTGTTTGTTCCCGCCTCCAATGGGCGGGCGATCGAGAAGGCCAGGACCCTGGCCTGCGACGCCGTCATCCTCGATCTGGAAGACGCTGTCGGCCCCGATGACAAGGTTGCGGCGCGCGAGGTGATGGCGTCTGTGATTCCCGCCGCGGGGTTCACGGCGCCGTTGGTGGCGGTGCGGGTGAATGGCGACGATACGGACTGGGCCCGCGACGATCTGCGCGCCGCCGCCGCCGCCGGTCCGGATGCGGTGCTGATCCCCAAGGTCGCTTCGGCCCGCGAGCTGATGACGGCGCGTGCCGCCCTGCCCTACACCATCAGGCTCTGGGCCAATATCGAGACCTGCCTGGGCGTCCTTGAGGCGCGCGATATCGCCGCCGCGGCTCTTCAGGTCGGGCTGGATGTGCTGGTCTTCGGTCAGAACGATCTGTCGCGCGACCTGGGTCGGAGGCCGTCGCGCGATCGCCGCCTGCTGCACACGGCCATGGGATTGACGGTGCTGGCCGGCCGGGCTGCGGGGCTCGGTCTGGTGGACGGTGTGTTCAATGACTTCACCGACCTGGACGCCTTCGAGGCCGAGTGCCGTGAGGGCCGCGCCTTCGGGTTCGACGGCAAGGCGGTGATCCATCCCGCCCAGATCGATCTGGCCAACCAGGTGTTCTCACCGGACGAGGACGACCTTGCCTGGGCGCGGGCGATCGTCGACGCCTTCGCCGACCCCGCCAATGCGGGAAAGGGCGCGGTGCGGGCGTCCGGCGGGATGGCCGAACGCCTGCACTTGGATCAGGCCCGAAGGATGCTGGCTAGTTCCAGCCAATGAACTGGGCGAAGGCCGGCAATGTGCCGGTCCAGACGCCGAAGTCGTCGGCCAGCCCCTCATAGGTCCGGCCAGGCGAGGTGTTGGCATCCATCGAAACGTGCGGGTCTGCGCCGGTATCCACGTAGGCCTTCAGGTAGCGCTTGTCGCGGTTCCACTCGTTGATCTTGGCCGCGGTGATGCCGTTGGTCAGGTCAAAGCCTGCCTCGAACTGCACCGAGGCGCAGCGGCTCGAGACGCAGTCGTAGAAGTAGACGTCGAAGTTCAAGCCGGCCCCGGCGCTGGAAATGTAGCGGCCGGTGGAGCCGGACTTGACCTCGGCCTTGTAGCCCTTGGACTGCAGGAAGCGGACCATGTCCTCGACCG
>JANNVY010000174.1:0-5317 GCA_031408375.1 Pseudomonadota bacterium
GTACAGTTATCGCCTCTGTGGGGCCATTGCCAGACACCCATAATGACTTTGATATCACGTATGCTTGGGACTCTGACACATTTACCGTCACCAGCATTGAGCGAGCAGCAGAAAACCAAGTTTGCCTCCGCCGAGGCGCAAGGCCGTCGCCGCTTCATCGAGACCGTGTTGACCGGCGTCAGCGCTGGCGTCGTGGGGCTTGATGCAAAAGGTCGGATTTCTGCCATCAACCGCCAGGCGCTGGCCCTGCTGGGCCTCACCGACGCGGCCGCCTACGGCAAGCCGCTGGTCAAGGTCGCTCCGGAACTGGCCGTGGTGGTCTCCGGGCCACCCGAGGCCGGGGAGCAGGAGGTCGACGTCACCCGCTCGGGCGAGACCCACCGCCTGCGCGTCCGCGTGTCCGACGGCGACGAAGGCGGCTTGATCCTGACCTTCGACGACATCACCCGCCTGGTCACGGCCCAGCGCAACGCGGCCTGGAAGGATGTCGCCCGCCGCATCGCCCACGAGATCAAGAACCCGCTCACCCCGATCCAGCTGTCCGCCGAGCGCCTGCGCAAGAAATACCGCGGCCAGATCAACGCGGACGTCGAGACCTTCGACCGCTGCACCGACACCATCATCCGCCAGGTCGGAGACATCGGGCGCATGGTTGACGAGTTTTCCGCCTTCGCCCGCATGCCGGCGCCCAAGTTCGCCGAGGAAGACCCCGCCGAGCTGCTGCGCCAGGCCGTGTTCGCCCAGCGCGTGGCCCAGCCCGATGTGAGGCTTGAGCTGACCGAGCCCTTGCCCGACATGCGCTTCGTCGCCGACGGCCGGATGGTCGGCCAGGCGCTGGCCAATGTGCTGAAGAACGCCGGCGAGTCTGTCATGGCCCGCCACGTCGCCGATCCGGAGTCTCCGTTGGGCATGCGCGCCGAGCTTAAGCTCGAGGGCAACGGGCTGATTTTTGTGGTCGAGGACGACGGTGTCGGCCTGCCGGTCAAGGATCGCGACCGGCTGACCGAACCCTATGTGACCACGCGCGAGAAGGGGACCGGCCTCGGTCTCGCCATCGTCAAACGCATCTGTGAAGACCACGGCGGCGAGCTTGTGCTCGGCGACGCGACTGAACTGTCCGGCGCCAGGGTGGCCATGCGCTTCCCGGGCGCCGTCAAGGGTGAGGCGGCAGCGCCTGCCGCAGCGACACGAGGACGAGCATGAAAGTCATGACCGGCGCCGACATCCTGGTGGTCGACGACGAGGCGGATATCCGCGAACTCGTCGCCGGCATCCTGCAGGACGAAGGCTACGCGGTGCGCACCGCCAACGACGCCGAGCAGGCGCTGGCCGCCTTCAAGGCGCGCAAGCCGGCGCTGCTGGTGCTCGACATCTGGATGGCGGGCGGCGGCATCGACGGGCTTGAGCTACTCGATATCGTCAAGGAGCTGGACCCGGACATGCCCGTGGTCATGATCTCCGGCCACGGCAACATCGAAACCGCCGTCAGCGCGATCACGCGTGGCGCCTACGATTTCCTTGAAAAGCCCTTCAAGTCCGACCGTTTGCTGCTGATTGTTCAGCGCGCACTGGAAGCCGCTAACCTGCGCCGCGAAAACCGCGCCCTGCGCGCCAAGGCTTTCGTTCCCGACAGCCTGGTCGGCAAGTCCCAGGCCGCCCAGCAGTTGCGGGCTACCATCTCGAAGGTCGCGCCGGCCAACAGCCGCATCCTGATCTCGGGGCCTCCGGGCTCGGGCAAGGAACTGGTGGCCCGCCTGATTCACGACGCCAGCTCGCGCTCGCGCAACGAGTTCGTGGCCATCAGCGCCGCGGGCATGGCGCCCGAGCGCCTGGACGTCGAGCTGTTTGGCGAGGAGGGGGGCGAGAGCGGCCGCACGTCCAAGACCGGCGTCTTCGAACGCGCCCACGGCGGGACGCTTTATCTCGACGAAGTGGCCGACATGCCGCGCGAGAGCCAGAGCCGCATCCTGCGGGTGCTGGTCGAGCAACGCTTCCGCCGCGTCGGCGGCGACAGCGACGTCCAGGTCGATGTCCGCGTCATCTCGTCCAGCTCGCGCGACCTGCGCGAAGAAATCGGAGAGGGGCGGTTCCGCGAGGACCTGTTCCACCGCCTCAACGTCGTGCCCATCCGCGTGCCCGGCCTGTCCGAGCGGCGCGAGGATATCTCGGAACTGGTGGACTACTTCATCGAGGGCATCGCCTCGGCCCAGGGCCTGCCACGCCGTCGGCTGGGCGATGATGCTGTCGCCACCCTGCAGGTCCACGCCTGGCCCGGCAACGTCCGCCAGCTGCGCAATAACGTCGAACGGCTGCTGATCCTGGCCACCGGCGATCCGTCGGAGCCGATCACCGCCCAGATGCTACCGTCCGAGGTCGCCTCGGCCGGCGCCGCCGGGTCGGTCGGACCTGAGCGGATCATCGCCCTGCCGCTGCGTGAGGCGCGCGAGGTGTTCGAGCGCGAATACCTCGGCGCCCAGATCCTGCGCTTCGGCGGCAATATCTCACGCACCGCCAGCTTCATCGGCATGGAGCGCTCGGCCCTGCACCGCAAGCTGAAGAGCCTCGGCGTCGCCCCCGCGCGCGCCGGCGATGATGTAGAAGAAGATTAGGCCCGAGGAAGAATAGATGTCGCGCTACGCCTATGTGAACGGCCAGTTCCACCCCCACAGCCGGGCCGTCGTCCACGTCGAGGACCGCGGCTACCAGTTCGCCGACGCGATCTACGAGGTCTGGGCGGTCATCAACGGCAAGCTGGCCGACTTCGAAGGCCACATGACGCGGCTGGGCCGCAGCCTGGACGAGCTCAGGATCGAGCACCCGATGAGCCGCGCGGCCCTGACCAACGTCCTGCGCGAGACCGTGCGGCGCAACCGCGTGCACTTCGGCCTCTGCTACATCCAGATCTCGCGCGGCGCCGCGCGGCGCGACCACGTCTTCCCCGATCCCGCTGTGGCCCCCAGCGTCGTCATCACCTGCAAGCCGCTGGATCCCGTCGCCATGGACGCCAAGGCGAAGAAGGGCGTGGCCGTCATCACCCAGCCCGACATCCGCTGGGGCCGTTGCGACGTCAAGACCGTGGGCCTCTTGCCCAACATCCTGGCCAAACAGGCCGCCAAGGAGCGCGGCGCCGCCGAGGCCTGGCTGGTGGACGAGATGGGCATGGTCACCGAGGGCTCCTCGACCAACGCCTGGATCATTGACGCCGACGGCAAGCTGCGCACCCGCGACACCCAGGCCAACATCCTGCGCGGCATCACGCGGCACAACCTGATCCAGATCGCCGGGCAGGCGGGCGTCGAACTGCTCGAAAAGCCCTTCTCGGTCGAGGAGGCGAAGGGCGCCAAGGAGGCCTTCTTCACTGCGGCCTCTGCCTTCCTGACCCCGGTCGTCTCTATCGACGGGGCGAAGATCGGCGACGGCAAGCCGGGCAAGGTCACCACGAAACTGCGGGAGCTCTACTTCGAGCAGGCAACCGACTTGGCCGTTTGACCGTTTGCGGGGTTGCAGGCGCCTTCAAGCGCCGCTTAACTGACGACTTGTGTGTGGAAGCGCTGGGCTTCCGACGATCCGAGACCGAGGAACGGACATCTTATGTCCCAAGACAAGAAGCAGAACCTGCAGGACACCTTCCTCAACAGCGTTCGCAAGTCCAAGACGCCGCTCACCATCTTCCTGGTCAACGGCGTCAAGCTGCAAGGCGTGGTCACCTGGTTCGATAATTTCTGCGTGCTGCTGCGCCGCGACGGCCAGAGCCAACTGGTCTACAAGCACGCCATCTCGACCATCATGCCCGCCGCACCCGTTCAGCTCTATGAACCCGATTCCGAATCCGAGCCCGAGTGACCTCAAAATTCGTCGACCGCACGCCTGAGACCCAGGTCTGTGTCGTCATCCATCCGGAGCTGCCGAACGACAGGAGCGCGCGGGATGCCGATGCGCGCCTGACCGAGGCCGTCGGCCTGGCGCTCGCGCTGGACCTGCACGTCGAGGTCGCCGAGGTCGCCAAGGTTCGCAAGACCGCGCCGGCCACCCTGTTCGGCAAGGGCAAGGTCGAGGAGATCGGCGCGCTGATCCGCGCCGCCGAGGCCAATGTCGTGGTCATCGACGACAGCCTCTCGCCGATCCAGCAGCGCAACCTGGAAAAGGCCTGGGAGGTGAAGGTCATCGACCGGACCGGTCTGATCCTGGAAATCTTTGCTCGGCGGGCGCGCACCGCCGAGGGCAAGCTGCAGGTCGAACTGGCGCGGCTGGACTACGAGAAATCCCGCCTCGTCCGCACCTGGACCCACCTGGAGCGCCAGCGCGGCGGTATGAGCAAGACGGGCGGACCCGGCGAAACCCAGATCGAGCTTGACCGCCGCCAGATCGCCGACACCATCGTCAAGCTCAAGGTTCAGCTGGAGGAGGTGAAGCGGACCCGCAAGCTGCACCGCGAGAGCCGCAAACGCGTGCCTTATCCGACCGTGGCGCTGGTGGGCTACACCAACGCCGGCAAGTCGACCCTGTTCAACCGCCTGACGGGCTCTGAGGTCCTGGCCAAGGACCTGCTGTTCGCCACCCTCGATCCGACCCAGCGAACCGTGCGTCTGCCGCGCGGCCGTTCGGCCATCATCGCCGACACCGTGGGCTTCATCTCCGACCTGCCGCACGAACTGGTCCAGGCCTTCCGCGCGACTTTGGAAGAGGTCCGCGACGCCGACCTGGTGCTGCACGTCCGCGACATCGCCGCGCCCGACTCCGCCGCCGAGGCCAAGGACGTGGAAGAGGTACTCGGCCGGCTGAAGCCCCGCGAGGACAAGCACCAGATCATGCTGGAGGTCTGGAACAAGACCGACCTGCTGCCCGAGGACGAACAGGGCATCACCAAGGCCCGCGCCATCCGCCACGGCGAAGTCACCGGCACGCGGGCCGCCGCCCTGTCCGCCGTGACCGGGGAGGGGGTCGAGGAATTGCGCGAACTGATCGCCGAGTTGATCGACGACTCGCCCGAGGTCGACGTGGTGCTGGCCGCCGGGGGCGGCGAGGGCATGGCCTGGCTCTACCGCAACGGCCGCATCACCACCCGCGAGGATGGCGAGGACGGCGAGGTGAAGGTGCGGGTCAAGCTGGACAGCCAGGCGCTCGGCCGCTTCGAGCGCCTGTTCCCCGACGCGACCATCAAGAACGCCGCCCAGTACCGCCCGCCGTCCGAGGAAGAGGCCGAAGGCTGGGACCCGCGGTAGCGGTCAATCGCCGGATGGGGACAGCCACTCGCCGCGAGACCGGTGGCGGTCCTGACCGCGACAATGCGGCGAGTGGCTGTCCCCGCCCGCTCCTG